>DATFRE010000290.1:0-12480 GCA_035263545.1 Dongiaceae bacterium | reverse complement strand
GATCGCCTTCATTCCCTGCTGGCAGGCGGCGAAATCGCCAACATCGAACTTGAAGACCGCGATGCCCGTGCGCTGGGAGAACTCCTTCGCGCGCTCGTCATTGCCGTGATATGTGGCGGCCACTTTGTAGCCCGCCTTGGCGAGGCCGACGGAAATCGCTTCGCCGATGCCCCGGGTGCCCCCCGTGACCACCGCCACCCGTGCCATGTCGCCTCTCCTCCCGAGGTTTCTATTCTCCTATTCTGTCACCGCTCCACGCACATGGCGATGCCCATCCCGCCGCCGATACACAATGTCGCAAGCCCCTTCTTGGCGTTCCGCTTCGCCATCTCGTGGAGCAGGGTCACGAGCACGCGCGCGCCGGAGGCGCCGATGGGGTGGCCGAGCGCGATCGCCCCGCCATTGACGTTCACCTTGCTGGTGTCCCAGGCAAGTTCCTTGTTGACGGCGCAGGCCTGGGCGGCGAAGGCCTCGTTGGCCTCGATGAGGTCGAGATCCTCCTTCTTCCAGCCGGCCTTGGCGAGAGCGGCGCGGCTAGCGGGGATGGGGCCTGAGCCCATGATCGCCGGATCGACGCCGGCGGTCGCCCAGGAGACGATGCGCGCGAGCGGCGTCAGGCCCCGCTTGGCGGCGGCCTCGGCGGTCATCAGCACCACGGCCGCGGCCCCGTCATTGATGCCCGAGGCATTGCCCGCCGTCACCGTGCCGCCCTCCTTGAGGAAGGAGGCCCGGAGCTTGGACAAGGTCTCCACCGTGGTGCCGTGGCGCGGATGCTCATCCGTATCGACGATGATGTCGCCCTTGCGCGAGGCGATGGTGACCGGGGCGATCTCGTCCTTGAAGCGGCCGGACTTCTGCGCGGCTTCCGCCTTCTGCTGCGAGGCGGCCGCGAAGGCATCCTGATCGGCGCGGGTGATCTGCCATTTCTGGGCCACGTTCTCGGCGGTATTGCCCATGTGATAGCCGTTGAAGGCATCCCACAGGCCGTCCTTGATCATGGTGTCGATCAGTTCCGCATTGCCCATCTTCACGCCGCCGCGCAGATGGATGCAGTGGGGCGCCTGGCTCATGCTCTCCTGGCCGCCGGCCACGACGATGGCCTGGTCGCCGGTCCGGATCGCTTGATAGCCGAGCGCCACGGCGCGCAGGCCCGACCCGCAGAGCTGATTGATGCCGTAGGCCGTCTTCTCCTTGGGGATGCCCGCGGCCATGGCCGCCTGGCGGGCCGGGTTCTGCCCCTCGCCCGCCGCCAGGATCTGGCCGAGCACGACCTCGTCGACCTCGCCCGGGTCGACCTTCGCGCGCTCCAGCGCCGCGGCGATCGCGACCTTGCCGAGGTCATGGGCGGGCAGGCTGGACAGCGCGCCGTTGAAGGCGCCGACGGGCGTGCGGGCGGCGCTGACGATGACGACCTCGGTCATGACGATCTCCTTTTCGCTTTGAGCTTCGACTCTATCGGGCGGCTTGCTGCAGTGCAAGAAAGGGCCCATTCGGCAAAGGGCCGCCACACCGCCGCCTCCGCCCGCCCGCCACTCATCATGCCGATATGGCCGGTGGGCGCGCGCAGGACCCGGCAATCCGGAAGCACCTCCGCCAGCGCCAGCGCCGAGCCCGGGGGCACGATGCGGTCCTGGTCCGGGATCACTGCCAGAGATGGGGTTTTGATGCGCTGCGGCAATACCGCATGGCCGCGGAGCCGCCATGCGCCCCGGGCAGTCGCGTTCGCGCCATACCACTGGCCGAGGCATTCCCGGGCGACAGAAGCGGCCAGGGGGACGCCATCGTTCAGCCAGTCCTCCAGAGCGACGAACTGCCGGGCCTTCTCGGAGGCCGGATCGAGCCCGGCAAACCCCAGGAACTTGCGGAGGACCAGGCTGGGATCGAGGGCCGCGAATAGAGCCTGGATCATGTCGATAGGCAGCTCGCCCAGGACCCCGAGGACCGGCTCGTAGCCGGGCAGGAGGGCCGCCAGAAGCTCCGCCTGTTCGACCCGCTCGGCATGGAAGTCCCAGGGCGTGGCCAGGAGGGCGAGGCCGGCGAGATCGGAGGCCCGGTGCTGCGCCAGGCCCAGCGCCAGGGTGCCCCCCATGCAATAGCCAACCAGGATGACCCCCGGGCTGCTCCGCGGACCGCAGACCTCGATCACTGCATCCAGCGCCCCCGCCAGGCGCCCCAGGACATAGTCGGCGAGATCGAAGTGCCGCTCGGCCTCGCCGGGCGCCTGCCAGTCCACCAGGAAGGGCCTGAAGCCGCGCTCCGCTAGAAAACGCATGAAGCTGCGCTCGGGCAGGAGATCGAGGATGTAGGCCCGATTGATGAGGGAGGGCACGACCAGGACCGGCGGCCCGTTGCCGCCGTAGTCCAGGAGGCGGGTGGTGCCCTCCTGCCAAATGACGGGCACCATCGTCGCGGAGCGACGGAAGGGGTGCCGGCGGTATGTCGCGATTGCGTCCAGAAAGCTGGCGAAGCGCTGCTGGGCCTCGCGGGCGACGGCTCCGGCGAGAGCCTCAGGCTCCGCCGCGACGAGCTCGGCGGTGAGCTGGCTTCCGGCCGCCGCCAGCTCCGGCCTCAAGGCGAGCAAGCCGTTCCTCAACAGCGGCAAGGCGGCGAGCGAGCTCGTCCAGGTGAAGCTCGCCGCCGCCAGGTGCAGCGGAAGCGGGCGCGGTCCCTGACGCAGGCTTGCCGGCTGAGCCGGAGGTGGAGGAGGCGGCATTTTGGAAGGCATTGGCCATTCCCGACTGCATCAAGCTGAGCCACCGGCCGAACTGGCGCGCGAGCTCGGCATCGCCAGCAAGCGCGGTCGCCTGATCCTGCCACAGATCGAGGTAGCGGCGCGCCAGCGCCTCGATATCCGGCTCAGAGCTTGGCCGACTCATGGACGGACTATAGCGAAGGCCCTCTTGTTGCGCTGCAACATTCGCGGGTCAGTCTCCTTGCCACCGCTAGCCAAAGTCCTGCTATGCTGCGCTGCATAAAGCTCAAGGAACCCCCCATGGCCGAGTCCGCCGCGACCGCCGACAAGGCACCGATCACGATCAAAAAATACGCCAATCGGCGTCTCTACAACACCGCCACCAGCAGCTATGTGACCCTCGACCACCTGTGCCAGATGGTGAAGGACGGGGTCGACTTCGTCGTCTTCGACGCCAAGAGCGGCGAGGACATCACCCGCAGCGTGCTGACCCAGATCATCGTCGAGGAGGAAGCCAAGGGCCAGAACCTGCTGCCCATCAACTTCCTGCGCCAGCTCATCAGCTTCTATGGCGACAACCTGCAGTTTTTGCTGCCCCGCTATCTGGAGCAGAGCATGGAATCCTTCGCGCTGAACCAGGAGCAGATGCGCAAATATCTGAAGGACAGCCTCGGCGGCATGTTCCCCTTCGGGCGCTTCGAGGAGCTGGGAAAGCAGAACATGGCCTTCCTGGAGCAGGCCATGCGGATGTGGAATCCCTTCAAGGTGCCGCCCATGCCCACCGCCCAGAGCGAGGCGCCGGAGAGGCCTGTCAGCAGCCCCGCCGCCGAGAGCCTCGACGCCCTCAAGGCACAGATGGACGCCCTCCAGCAGCAGCTCGACGAGCTCGCAAAGAAGAAGAAAGAGGGTTAGCGCGCAAACCCTCTCCCGCGCCTCGCGATCAAGTCGCGCTCAGCGCCTGGGCGAGGAAGGGCAGGCTCTCGTCCATCCGGTAGTCGACCGAGCTGTGGTCGTCGGGAAACTCCTCATAGCGATGGGCGACGCCCAGCCGGGTCAAGCTCCGGTGCAGCCGCCTTGCGCCGAACACGAGGTGGAACTGGTCGCGGTCGCCGCAATCGATGTAGAGGGCCTTGAGCTGCTTCAGGCTAGCGGCCGTGCTCTCGACCAGGAGGACGGGATCATGGGCCTGCCAATTGGCCCAGCGCTCGGGCATCAGCTCGGCGGTCTCGAGATCGGCGGGCAGGCGGATCCCGAGGAACTGCGTCGGATCGGGATCGTAGCTCGCCGCCATGGCCAGGAAGTTGAGGACGGTCATGTCCTTCTCCGCCGGCTTCAGCGCCGCCTCGAAATGGCGGATGAAGCGTTCGATCGACCCGCCATGCTGCAGGCGCAGCTCCGTCAGGACCTTGGGCAGGTCGGCGAGATAGCAGAGCTCGAAGGCCATGTCGCCGGAATGACAGGCGGCCGCCGCCCAGAAATCCGCATGGCGCATGGCATGCACGATGGCACCGTACCCGCCGGAGGATTTGCCGAAGACGCCGCGCCGTCCGGGGCCGCCGACCTGCAGGCGGACCTCGACGAAGGGCACCACTTCCTCCAAAAGGTAATCCTCATAGCGGCCGATGGCGGTGCTGTTGATGTATTGATTGCCGCCGAGCCGGCTGAAGCAGTCGGGGAAGGCGACGGCGACCGGCGGCATCCGGCCTTCGCCGATCAGCCGGTCCAGACGCTCCGGCACGTTCTCGCCGAAGTTCTTCCAATTGACATGAGACTGGCCGGAGCCGGTGAAGCCGACGAGATCCACCAGCAGCGGCAGGTGATCCTCCGGCCGATAGCCCGGCGGCAGATAGACAGGAAGCGCGCGGCGCGACTGGTCGCCCAGGAGATTGCCGGCCAACGCCTGGCTTTCGATCTCAAGATGCCGAACCTCGCCCTGCGCCAGGTCCCAGTTCCGTCTCATGTCTTCCTCCCGCTCGCTTCGCTGGTCGCGCCTTCTTCACCCGAGCAGCCGTCGAATGACAACCGGAAAGTTTCCCCATTTCCACCGCCCGACGTGGCAATTTGCGGCAGGGGAACCGAGCGGCATTGTGCTGGCCTCGGGGCGCGTCCTTCGACACTCTAGGCTGATGGCGATGTGGAAGAGAGGATTGATCGGCGCTCGTGCGAGGACGAGGGGCATGAAGCGCCTTCGCGCCAGAGCGCTCGTCCTGGCAATGGCGCTCAGCCTGATCGGCGCCGCGGCCTGTCTCATGCCGGCGGCGGCCGAGAATGCCAATGCCGGCAGCATCAAGCCAATGCAGAGCTACAAGATGCCGCCCTCGGAATCCTCGGCCTGGCCCTATTACGATGCCCGCGTCGAGATCGAGCGCTATGTCGCCGTTGCCCATGAGAGCTATCAGGCTGCGGGCGAAGCGGCGCATGAGCTGCAAGACGCGGTGAGCGCGCTGCTCGACGAGCCGACGGACGCAACGCTCGCCGCCGCCCGCGGCGCCTGGCTCAAAGTGAGGGCGGCCTATATGGCGACGGAGGGCTACCGCTTCTATGGCGGACCGATCGATGGCGCTCCCCTCGCCCGCATCGATCCCTGGCCGATCGACGAAGGCTTCATCGACGGCGTCGACGGCAAGCCCGACGGCGGGCTGATCGGCGATCCGAAGATCGCGATCACGCGCCAGACGCTGAGCCGCCCGCCCGGCGGCGCCGATCCGACCCATGCCGCCACCGGATTCCATGTGATCGAATTCCTGCTCTGGGGTCAGGACAAGAATCCTGGCGCGCCTAGTGGCCGGTTGCCGGCGGATTTCCAGCTCGGCGGCGCCCATCATGCCGACCGGCGACGCCTTGTCCTCCAGACGGCGACGAAGCTTCTGGTGGAGGATCTCGACCAGCTGACGGCAGCCTGGGCGCCGCGGACGAAGGGCAATTACGCCGAGGCCTTCCTCGCCCTCGATCCGCGCGAGGCTCTGGGCCGGATGCTGGCCGGCATGGCGATTCTCGCGGATCAGGCGATCGCGCGCGAGCGCCTGCTGGGCGTTCTCGACGATCGCATCCGGGCCAAGCCCCTCGCCCGCTACAGCCTCCATACCAATGACGATCTCACCGCCGATCTCGACGGCATCCGCATTCTGTGGACGGGCGATGACCGCCAATCCTACGGCACCGGGCTGGACGGGCTCGTGCAGTCTCTCGACCCGGCTCTGGCCCGGCAGATGGACCGGCGCATCGCCGCCGCCCAGGCGGCCTTGCGCCTGCTGGACAAGCCCTTCGATCACCTGCTCTCGGTGCCGCCCGACAGCGATGGCTGGAAACATGTCGACGGGGCCGCCGTCGCCTTCCACCGCCTGGCGCGCACGATCCAGGAGATCGGCAAGCTGCTTGCCGTCAGCGTCCCGCTGAGCGCGTCGTGAGGGCCGCGGGATCTGGAGGGTACGAGGCAAGGCCTGCCGCGAAGACCGGGTAGGTCTCCGCCACCTCCTCGCGGATGCGGCCGCGGATGAGGGCAAGCTCCTCGGGCGTCGGCAGCGGGGTCTGAGGCAGCGCAGGCGGACAATCGAAATCGAAGCCCGTGGCACTCCTCACCTCCGCCAGATCATGGCCGGGATGGATCGATTCGAGACGGAAGCGACC
The DNA here is from genome assembly GCA_035263545.1 of Dongiaceae bacterium. GTDB lineage: Bacteria > Pseudomonadota > Alphaproteobacteria > Dongiales > Dongiaceae > DASXQK01. The sequence continues at coordinate 6,161 of DATFRE010000290.1, read as the reverse complement.
CGCAAAGCTGAAGCGCGCGAGGCCGGTCACCAGGGCCTTCGGGCCACCGCGGCGATAGACGTTTTCCGGGCTCAGTCCCGGCGCGCTGATGACGTCGACGCGGCGCACCAGGCTGCGCGGGCTGTGCTCCTCGCGGAAGAGCACGATCTTCGGCACCAGGAAATAGAGATAGGCCGAGCCGAAGGAGCCGGGAAAGCGCACCGTCGGGCGCTTTCGCTCCCCGATCTCCAGGAGGTTGATATTCGCTTCGCCGTCGATCTGCCCGCCGCTGAGAAAGAGGGCGTCGATGCGTCCCTCGGCGGCGCAGTCGAAGAGCTCGCGCCCGCCTTCGCCGAAGGGGCTGAAGCGCCGGCTGCCCAGGAGCGTCGCCCGCGTCGGACCCAGCGCCTGGGCGAGAAGGGCAGCGGCGGCGGCCAGAGGCGATAGCGCACCCGCGACGACATGGCCGAGGCCTTCGACCTCGCGAGCCAGAAGCGCGATCATCAGCTCGGTGCGGCTGTGGTCTTCGGCGCTCACAGGACGTGACGGGCGAGGTAGTCGCTGAATCCCGCCTCCTGGCGCGAGGCGGCGGCATAGGCGGCGAGATGCGCGTCATCGGCACCATAGTGCTCGTCGAGACCCAGCGGCCAGGCACCCTTCGGCGCCTCGGCGATGGCGCTCACATAGAGCGACGACAGCGTGCCGGCCGCGCCTGCCTCGCGGGCGAAGAGATCCTCCTCCTGAATCTTCTCCACCGTCACGAGGGTCACCCGTGCCGCATGGGCCATGGTCGCGAGCTCGCGTCGCCGGCCGATCCAGACATTCCCCGCACGGTCGGCGAGCGGAGCATGAAAGAGCGCGATATCGGGCGCCAGCGCCGGAAGCAGCAGCAACGGATCGGCGTTGCCATAGGGATTGTCGATGATGCGCCAGTCGGGCCTTCGCTCCACGAGGCTGCTGCCGAGGATGCCGCGCAGCGGCATGAAGGGAATCCCCTTCTCCGCTGCCTGCAGCCCGGCATGGATGGCCGGGCAGGTCGCATCGCGGACCGCAAGCGAGCCGGACCTGACCGCCGCCGTGAAGCGTCCCGCCGTCCCCGCTTCGCCCAGAATCACGCCGGCGGTCTCGATCTCGGCGACCGCGCCGGCGCCGATCAGCAGATCGGCCTGCAGGCCGCTGGTGGGCACCGTGAGCAGGCGCAAATCGCGCACGCCGCGGCGCAGAAGCGCCCGCGTCGCCGCCATGGCCACGCCCACATGGTCGGGCGGAATGGCGAGCAGGCTGCCACCGGGAATCCGCGCCGCCAGCGCCTCGAGGGAAAGGATCTCGGTCATGGGCGCATTATAGCGCGAGCGCCTTGCGCAATGCCGCTGCTCCGGCGTCGAGGGCCCGCATCGATTTCGAGACCATGCGGCTGAGATGCAGGAAGCCGTGCAGCACACCCTCATAGACGATCAGCTCATGAGCCACCCCCGCCGCCTCCAGGAGCTCAGCCAGCGCGCGGCTGTCATCCAGCAGGGGATCGAGATCGGTGGCCGCGATGAAGGCGGGGGGCAGGCCGCGAAGATCGGCGGAGAGGCAATCATAGCGCAGGTCCTCCGCATCGGCGGGGCTGCGCAGGAGGCAGTCGCGGAAATAATCGAGCCCGGCCTTGGTCAAGCCGTCGGTCTCATTGCCGAAGGCGCGGCGCGAGGCGGAATCCGCGAGGCCGAAGGTGCCGTAGTAGAGTAGCTGAAGCTTCACCGCCGCGCGCTCGGGAGTGTCGAGCTGCAGGCAGGTCGCCAGCGCCAGATTGGCGCCGGCGGAATCTCCGCCGACACCCAGTCGCGCCGGGTCGATGCCAAGGCCTGCCCCTTCGCGCAGCAAATGCCGCAAGGCCGCAAGGGAATCGTCGTAGGCTGCCGGGAATTTGTGCTCCGGCGCCAGGCGATAGTCGACGCCCAGCACCGCCGCACCCGATTTCTCCGCCAGCAGGCGCATGATCCGGTCATGGGTGTCGAGGCCACCCAGGACCCAGCCGCCGCCATGGAGATAGACCAGTGCCGGGAGCTTTTCGCCCATGGCCGGACGATAGAGGCGGCAGCGGAGGGTGCCGCCGGGACCGGGGATCTCCACCGCCTCGACTGCGGCCATCGCCGGCTTGATCTCGTTCCAGAAGGCGCGCTCGTGGTCATAAGCCGCGCGCTGGCCAGCGGGATCGTCCGGCGCAATCGAACCGCCTCGCTTGGCGATCAGATCCATGTCGAGCCGGCGGGCCTGGTTCAGCGCGGCCGACATCTCCGGATCGAGACGGCGCATGATATCGACCTTGATCATCTGAGGACCTCGCCGCAGGCTAGGAGCCGCTACTCTATATGAAGATTTCGGACCCCGACCACGGCAGAGAGGAGTTGCGGCCATGATCGAGCTCGTCATCGAGACCTGGGGCAATCTCGACGGCTCGGCCTATTACCTCTGGTCGATCTGGCGCGACGGCAATCGGGTCGAGATCAGCGGCCGCATCGCCAATCCCGAGAGCGCCGAATTCCAGGGGCGGCTCTGGTGCGATAAAAATTTGCGCCAGCCGCCCGACCGGGTGACGCGACTTTAGATTATGTCCCTCGGGATCAAGGCCTACTCGCGCGGCAGGCCATCGCCGAGATGGACCCAGGGAAGCTGCTCGTCGGTATGGACATGGGCCGTGGGCAGCAGCGCCGTGGGATCGTCGAGGCTGCAGACGAAGATATGGGTCTCCGTCGGCCAGCGCTCCCCTTCATAGGTGATGGGCGAGCCGCATTGGCGGCAGAAGCGGCGCACAACGCCGGGGGATGAGCGATAGATCGCGGGCTCACCAGCCAGGATCTCGAAGCGGTCGCGCGGGAAACCGGCATAGGTGGCGAAGGCCGCCGAGGTCGCGCGGCGGCAGCTTTCGCAATGGCAATGGACGGCCCAGAGCGGCTCGCCGATCACCCGATAGCGCACGGTCCCGCAGAGGCATCGGCCCTCCCGCATCGCCGTCTCGGCCATGGCGTCTCCTCCTCGTTGCAATCTGTTAGGCTGCAAGGGTGAAGATAGCACGCGGCCCCATCGCATGTCCGACATCACCATCGACTTTCCCTGGTACAGCTGGCCCCTGATCCTCGCCATCATGGGCTGGCCGGGACTTCTGTTCGGCGGCTTTCTGGGCGGCCTGATCGCGGCCGGGCTCCCCCGACGGCATTGGATCTGGGGCGCTGTCCTGGGCGGGATCGCGGGCTGCCTCCTCTGGGGGAGCTACAAGGCCTGGTCCTAGAGCGTTTCCGCCAAAGGCGGAATCGCTCTAGGTCTCGTCGTTGTTACGCTCAAGCGCCGCGCGGGCTTAGAGCATGGTTCACTCATGAGAACCATGCTCTAACTCGCCGGCTCGCTCACGACCTTCATGCCGCCGGCCGTCGGCTCGAACTGCAGCCGCCGGCGATGGAAGGCAGCGAGATCGGTGCGATGGGCGATACTGACCAGCGCGGTCTCGGGCAGGCGCTCGATCAGCAGCTTGTAGAGCGCGGCCTCGGTTTCCGGATCCAGCGCCGAGGTGGCCTCGTCGAGGAAGAGCCAGTCGGGCCGCTGCAGGATCGCGCGCGCGAGTGCCAGGCGCTGCTGCTCGCCGGGCGACAGGCGGCGGTCCCAATGATGGCTCTCATCGAGCCGGTTCGCGTAATCGCCGAGCTTGCAGGCCGTCAGCGCCTCGGCGATCTCGGCATCGCTGAACTTCCCCGGCACCGCCGGGAAGGTGACGGCATTGCGCAGGCTGCCGATCGGCACATAGGGCCGCTGCGGCAGAAACAGCAGGCGCCTCAGCTGCGGAATGACGATCTTGCCGGCGCCATAGGGCCAGATGCCGGCGAGCGCCCGGAACAGCGTGCTCTTGCCGGAGCCCGAGGGGCCAGTCACCAGCAGCCGCTCGCCGGGTTTGATGTCGGCGGAGATGTCCGCCACCAGCGGCTTGCCGTCGGGCAGGTCGAGGTCGACATGCTCGACCCTCACATCCGGCTCCGCCTCGGGTTGAACGGCGATGCCGATGCCGGCGGCGCCGGCGGCCTCGGCCTGCGCCATGGCCTGGTCGAACCTGATGAGACGATCGACGCTGGACTTCCAATTGGCGAGCACGCTGTAGGAACTTACGAACCAGGACAGGTTCCGCTGGACTTGGTCGAAGGCCTGCACAGTCTGGATCAGCCTGCCCATGGTGATCGCGCCCCCGAAATAGCGGGATGCGTTCACAACGAAGGGAAAGATGACGGCGGCTTGGTTGTAAAACGCGCTGAACCAGATCATCTGCTTGCGCTTGCGCATGATCCTGATCCAGTTGGCGAAGACATTGCCGAAGCTGTCCGAGAGCCGCCTTCTCTCGTCCTCCTCCCCAGCGTAGAGAGCGATGCCCTCCGCGTTCTCGCGCACGCGCACCAGAGAAAAGCGGAAATCGGCTTCGAAGCGCTGTTGCGTGAAATAGAGACCGGCCAGTCGGCGGCCGATCTTGTGGATAATCCAGCTGCCCAGGCCGGCATAGAGAATCGCGGCCCAGAGCATGTAGCCGGGAAGGGTGATGTGCAGCCCGGCAAGGACGAAGGAGACCGCCCCCGAAAGCCCCCAGAGAATAACGATGAACGAGACCAGATTGACGACATTGGTCATGGCGTCGAGTGCGAGATCCAGGGTCTGCTTCGAGAAGTTGTCAAGGTCTTCCTGGATTCGCTGGTCCGGGTTGTCCGTGCTGCGGCCGGTTAGCTCCATCCGGTAATATACCCGGTTGGCGAGCCAGTTCTTCGTGTAGCGGGCCGTCAGCCAGCGCCGCCATCGGATCTCGAGGCTTTGACGCAGGTAGTACTCATAAACGGCGCTCAGGATGAAGCCGGCGGCGATGAGGCTGAAGATCAGAAGCTCGTGCCAGAACTGCGGCTGGTTCTTCTGCTGCAGCGCATCGTAGAACCGGCCGAACCAGGCGTTGTACTGCACGTTCAGATAAACCTGCACCAGGTTGAGGCCGACGACCACCGTGAGCAGTCCCCGCGCGATCCACTTCTCCTCGGAATTCCAGTAGGGCTTGACCAGGCGCCACACACTGGAAAAGAAGCCGCGTTCGACGGCGCCGATAAGGGGGAGGGTCATGTCAGCCTCGTGATGCAGTGAGTCCGGAGTTCCGGAAGGAAGAAGGTGCCAGAATTGGAAAGGTTCAACTGGGACTTGATGTTAGCCCCGCCCGGCCGGCCGGCAATCTTACGAAAGATTGGGGAATATCACAGCCGCGTGACCGGTGCCCGCGCCCGTGCTAAGCACGAAAGTGCCGAGGCCATGCGGGAAAGGATGTCGTCCTTGAAGATCGCCAAGCTGCTCGAACCCTATCGGATCGAGAACGGGCAGAGTTTTCGCCTGACGCAGGTCGATCCCGCCGATACGAGCGGCCTCTCCCTGGATCACGAGGCGGCCGGAGGGTTGTTGAAGGAGTGCGTCGAGCGCCTCACTGAATTGCAGGAGCGCCTCTATGCCGAGCGCCGTTGGGCGGTCCTGGTCATCTTCCAGGCCATGGACGCCGCCGGTAATGACAGCATCATCAAGCACGTGATGTCCGGCATCAACCCCCAGGGCTGCCGCGTCTATTCCTTCCGCAAACCCTCCGAGGACGAGCTCGACCACGATTACATGTGGCGCTACCTCAGCCGCATCCCTGAGCGCGGTCACATCGGGATCTTCAACCGCTCCTATTACGAGGAGGTGCTGGTGGTGCGGGTGGAGCGCGGTCTCCTGAGTCGCGAGCATATTCCCGGGGCCCTGGTGGGCCGCAACATATGGCGGCAGCGCTACGAGGACATCGTCGGCACCGAGCGCTATTTCGCCCGTAACGGCATCGCCGTCTGCAAGTTCTTCCTTCACGTCTCGAAGGCGGAGCAACGGCGGCGCTTCGTCGACCGGCTGAACCAGCCCGACAAGCGTTGGAAGTTCTCGCCCGCGGACCTCGCCTCGCGGGCGCATTGGGATGGCTATATGCGGGCCTACGAGGAGATGATCCAGGGAACGGCAACGCGCGAATCGCCCTGGCATGTCGTGCCCGCGGACAACAAGTGGTTCACGCGCCTGGTGGTGGCCGCGGTTCTGTTCGAAAAACTGAAATCCCTCGATCCCCACTACCCCGAGCCCAGCGCCGAGCTCAAGCGCCAGATCAAGGCCGCCCG
>DATFRE010000289.1:0-11445 GCA_035263545.1 Dongiaceae bacterium | reverse complement strand
GGGAATGCTATAAGCGAATCGCCTGCTGGGGAGGGCGCTTTGCTCCTGGTACCGATCATCCTGCTGGCCCTGGTGCAGGGACTTGGCGAGTTCCTGCCCATCGGCGCCTCGGGCCAACTCGTCCTCGTCCCGGCGCTGACCGGCTGGCCGGACCAGGGCCTGGCGGTGGATCTGGGAGCCCATATCGGGACCCTGATCGCGGTCATGCTCTATTTCTGGCGCGATGTCGGGCGGATGGCGGGCGGCCTGGCGCGGCTCCTCCTGGGCGAGCTGGACGAGGGGGGACGCCTGGCGCTCCAGGTCCTCATCGCCTCTATCCCCGCCATCGGGCTCGGCGCGTTCCTGCAATACCAGTTCGGGCAATATATCGGCGGGCTCACCTGGGTCGCCTGGACCTCCATCGCCTTTGGCGTGCTGCTCTACGCCGCCGACCAGATCGGCGCGACCTTCCGCCGGGTCGAGCACATGACCTTGGGGCTTGCCCTCATCATCGGCATCGCCGAGGCGGCCGCCTTCCTGCCCGGCACCGGGCGGACCTCCATCGCCATGCTGATGGCGCGCCTCCTGGGCTATGAGCGGCCCGACGCGGCGCGCTTTGCCTTCCTGCTTTCGATCCCGGCGATCGCGGCCATCGCCGGCGCCGAAGCCTACAGGTTGACTGGTGAGCAGATGCTGGCGGGCCTCCACGATGCGTCGCTGGCCGCCCTCTTCTCCGGTCTCGCGGGGCTCATCGCGATCGCCTTCCTGATGGCGTGGCTCAGAATCGCCGGCTTCGCCATCTTCGCCGTCTACCGGCTGCTCTTCGGCGCGGTGCTGCTGTATCTGGCTTATGGTTTGAAGTTCTAGCGGTTGCCCCAATGCCGGGCGGGTGGGTCTACATTCTCACCAACCGGCCGAACGGCACGCTCTACATCGCCGTCACTTCGGATTTGGCGCTCCGGATCTGGGAGCATCGCGAAGGCCTGGTTGAGGGCTTCACCAAGCGCTACGGCCTCAAGATGCTCGTCTATGCTGAGCATCACGATGACATTGGAGCCGCCATTCAGCGCGAAATGACCATGAAGCACTGGCCGCGGGCCTGGAAGGTCAAGCTGATCCTCAAGGACAACCTGAACTGGATCGATCTTTATGATCAGCTGGCATGAGGCACGATCCTCCCCTGTGCGTCATGGCCGGGCTTGACCCGGCCATCCACGTCGTCCTGCCAGGGCGACTGCCACCGTTGTGGGCAAATTCGGTAGAGCGAGACTTCTTGGGGAAACGTCGGTTTCCGCACAGCCACGTGGATGGCCGGGTCAAGCCCGGCCATGACGACTTAAGGATGGACCTGGTGAGCGAACCTAGGCCCGGGAGAAGCGGCTGCCGAGGCGGAAGCGGTCGAGATAGGAGGGGAGAATGGCCTCGGGCCCGCTCGGCGCGATGCCGAGCTCGGCGAAGCCCGGGAGCTGGCCGCCGGCGACATTGTCGCGCTCCAGCAGCTTGACCTGGTCCGTCGTCAGCGGCGGGAACGGAAGCAGGCCCAGCACCGCGGCCTGCAGCCGGGCGACGCCCCAGGGAATGGGCAGCAACAGGCGCTTGCGCCCGATTTCCGCGATCAGCAGCTCCATCAGCTCCCGGAAGCTATAGACCCTGGGCCCCGCGAGCTCATAGGTCTTGCCCGCATGCGGGAAGGGCCCGTCGAGGGGGGCGCTGAGAATCCCGGCCGCCGCATCGGCGACATCACCGACATAGACCGGCTGGAAGCGGGTCTTGCCACCGCCGATCAGCGGCAGCGCCGGGGAGATGCGCGCCATGCCGGCGAAGCGGTTGAAGAAATCATCCTCGGGCCCGAAGACGATGCTGGGGCGCAGGATCACCGCCTCGGGGAAGGCCGAGCGAACCGCGGCCTCGCCCTCGGCCTTGCTGCGGGCATAGAGAGAAGGCGAGGCGGGGTCGGCGCCGAGCGCAGAGACATGGAGCAGGCGCTTGGCGCCCGCGGCCTTGGCGGCCGCCGCGACCCGGCGCGCGCCCTCGGTATGGATGGCGGCGAAGCGCTGGGCCCCGCTCTCATAGAGAACGCCCACGAGGTTGACCACATGGTCGACCCCCGCCACCGCCGCGGCGACGGAGGCGTCATCGCGGATATTGGCGGCGACCGGGGTGATCTGGCCGACATTGCCCAGGGGCTTCAGGAACAGGGCTTCGTCCGGCCGGCGCAGCGCGATGCGCAGAATCCAGCCGCGCTGGGCAAGGCGCTGGACGATGTAGCGGCCGATGAAACCCGCCCCGCCGAAGATTGTCGCAACCGGTGGCGCCATGCCTCTCTCCCCTGCATCCGAGGCTCTGATACTCCTGGCCAGAAGCGCTTGCAACTGGACGCGCGGCAGCCCCACTTGTCCGTTGACTTTAGCGGCCGGCTGATGACAATCACGCGCCCGATCGGAACCCGGCCGAAGCAAACTTCGGCGCCCCGATCGCTGATCACCGATGCCCAGGTGGCGGAACTGGTAGACGCGCAGGTTTCAGGTACCTGTGGCCGCAAGGTCGTGGAAGTTCGAGTCTTCTCCTGGGCACCATCCATCCCGGCAAATCGCAGCCTCCTCTTCCGTCATCCCGGCGAAAGCCGGGAGGACGACAGGAAGCGAAGCGCCAGGGCGAGCCGGAAAGCTCCCTGGGATATCATTCCTGAAACTCGTCTCGTCAATCGTCTCGGGCGTTTCCCTCGCGCCTGAAATGCTCTATCAGTCGCCCATGAATATCAGGCTCCATCGCGGCGATCTCCCCGCCGATATCACCTTCGGGCCCGTGGTCGCCGTCGACACCGAAACCATGGGGCTCAACCCCCATCGCGACCGGCTCTGCCTGGTCCAGCTCTCGGGCGGCGACGGCAATGGCGAGCTGGTGCAGATCCCCCAGGGTTCCTCCGGCACGCCTCATCACGCCCCGAACCTGAAGCGGCTGCTCGAGGACCCCCAGGTCCTGAAGATCTTCCATTTCGCCCGCTTCGATATCGCCGCCCTGAAGCATGGGCTCGGCATCGATTGCCGCCCGGTCTATTGCACCAAGATCGCCTCGCGCCTGGTGCGCACCTTCACCGACCGCCATGGCCTCAAGGATCTGTGCAAGGACCTCCTGGGGATCGAGCTCTCCAAACAGCAGCAATCCTCGGACTGGGGCGCCCAGGAGCTGACGCCGGAGCAGCTGCGCTATGCCGCGAGCGACGTGCTCTATCTGCACGCCTTGCGGGCGAAGCTGGACGCCGTGCTGGTTCGCGAGGGCCGCGACGAACTGGCGCGGGCCTGCTTCGCCTTCCTGCCGACCCGGGCGGACCTCGACCTCGGCAGCTGGGACGAGCCTGACATTTTTGCCCACTAAGTCCTTCGCAGGGCTGCTAAACTGGAGTCGCCACCCTGGCGGCCTGCCTCAGAATTTCCCAAATTCTGAGGTATCCAGGCCGCTGGAACCGATAGCCCGTTCAGCGGCGGGATACGAGGAGGGGACAGGCCGGATCTCGCTATGACCAAACTTCGGACCGTTCGCAACGCCGGCGCCGACCGACTGGCGGCCGAGCGCGTTTTGGGACTGGCCGCCACGGGGCTGCAGGCCCTGGCCGCCAGCCTCGATTCCCGCTTCGACCGGGCGCTCGATCTGCTCGCCGCCATCGAAGGCCGGGTCGTGGTGACGGGCATGGGCAAGAGCGGGCATGTCGCCCGCAAGATCGCCGCCACGCTCGCCTCCACGGGTACGCCGGCGCTCTTCGTCCATCCGGCGGAGGCGAGCCACGGCGATCTCGGGATGATCGCCGAGCGCGACGGGGTGATCGCCCTCTCCAATTCGGGCAGCACGGCGGAGATGGGCCATATCGTCGCCCATGCCAAGCGCTTCCGCCTGCCCCTCGTCGCCATCACCAGCCGGGGCGAGAGCGCCTTCGCCGAGGCCGCCGATGCGGCCCTTATCCTGCCCAAGGTCCAGGAGGCCTGCCCGGTGGGCATGGCGCCCACCACCTCTACCACCATGATGCTGGCACTTGGCGATGCACTCGCGGTCGCCCTCATGGAGCGCCGCGGCTTCACTGCCACCGATTTCCATGCGCTCCATCCGGGAGGCCAGCTCGGCCAGCAGCTCCGCCGGGTGACCGAGCTGATGCATACGGGGTCGGGCATGCCGCTGGTGGCCCTCGGCCGGCCCATGAACGAGGCGATCATCGAGATGACGGGCAAGAGCCTCGGCTGCGTCGGCGTCGTCGATGGGGCCGGATTGCTGGTCGGCATCGTCACCGATGGCGATCTGCGCCGCCATATGGCTCCCGACCTGCTCGACCAGCCGGTCGAGCAGGTGATGACCAAAGGGCCGCGCACGGTACGGCCCCAGGCGACCATCGCCGAGGCGCTGGGCCTGATGGCGGCCAAGGACCGCCGGCCGATCACGAGCCTCTTCGTGGTGGAGGAGGGCAAGCCCGTCGGCCTTCTCCACATGCATGACTGCCTGCGCGCGGGGGCGCTGTGAGACTCGCCGTCGGATATATCCTGAAGCGCCGGAGCCGGGCGGCCCATCTGCTGCGGCCGCTGCCGGCCCATGTGCGGCGCCACTCCCTCATGGTCGCCGCCATGCGCCTGGCGCTGCCGATCGTCGCGGCACTCCTGCTGGCGGCGCTGGCTCTCTGGTCGAAGCTGGGCCTCGACACCCAGCACTTCATGCTGGCGCTGGCCACGATCGGCCCACAGAAGATCGAATCCCTGACCATGCAGAATCCGCATTACGAGGGCATCGACGAGAAGAACCGGCCCTATAGCCTCACCGCCAAACTGGCGACCCAGGTCGACAAGAAGGGCGATGTCATGGCGCTGACCGCGCCCGAAGCGGACATGACGATGGAGAACGGCGTCTGGCTCACGGTGAGCTCCGAGACCGGCCTCTACCAGCGGGCGAAGCAGTATCTCGACCTCAACGGCCCGGTGAACATCTTCCATGACCAGGGCTATGAGATGCACACTCGCGACCTGCATGTCGATTTCACCGCCAACAAGGCGACGGGCCATCAGGCCGTGCAGGGGCAGGGGCCCGCCGGCGATCTGACGGCCCAGGGCATCGAGGTGGTGGATGGCGGCAAGCGGATCTTCCTGCTCGGCCGCTCGCATGTGACGCTCTACGCCGCCGACCAGGTAAGCACGGCGGTTCCCCAGCCGTGACTCGCCTCCGCGCCGCCATCATCGTCCTGATTCTTTCGGGCGCCACCGCGGCGGCGGCGCAGCAGAGCACCTCCACCTTGCCGGATCCGACGGTCGATCTGCCGGTACCGGGAAGCACCAAACCCGCGACCACGACCCAGGGGGCGGGCAACGTCCAGCAGGCGACCCAGAGCCAGAAGACCCAGCCGAAGACGCAGGGCCAGGGAACGCAGGGCAGCGTGGGGGATGCGCTCGGCAATCCTCTGGGCGGGACGCCGCTCGGCGGGCTGGGGCCGGTCGATACATCGAGCTCGACGGGACCGATGGAGATCGATGCCGATGACGGCATCGAATGGCGCCGGGACGAGAAGGTCTATATCGCCCGCGGTCATGCCAAGGCCACGCGCGGCGACATGTCGGTCTCGGCCGACAGCCTGATCGCCCATTACCGCGACACGGGCGGCGGCAATGCGACCGATCCGGATCAGAGCAAGACTGCGATCTACATGGTCGAGGCGCTGGGCAATGTCGTCATCCTGTCCAAGGATTCGAAGATCGTGGGCGACCGGGCGATCTACGATCTCGACAAGGGGTCGGCGATCATCACCGGCAATGATCTGAAAGCGACCTCGAAGGACAGCGTCGTCACCGCGCGCGACAGCCTGGAATACTGGACGAAGCTAGGCGCGGTGGTGGCGCGCGGCGATGCGGTCGCTGCCGACAAGACCCACCACGTCAAGGCCGACATGCTGGTCGGCTATTTCCACACCGATGACAAGGGCCAGAAGAAGATGTACCAGGTCGAGGCGACCGGGAACGTCCTGCTCGACAACAACGGCAATATCGCCCGGGCCCATAGAGCGATCTATAATATGGACAGCGATATCGCCACCCTCGATGGGGGAGTGAAGATTACCCGCGGCAAGAATCAGCTCAACGGCGAGCACGCTGTCTATAACACCAAGACAGGGCAAGCCAAGGTGACCGGCGGCAGGGGCCAGGTGAAGACCCTGCTCATTCCCGGCAGCGACGGTGGTAGCAAGGACTTGGGTGGGGCGCTGAAACCGTGATGGATTCCTCCACCAAGACCGGCCGGTCGGGCCTTGTCCCCGCGCCCGAAGCGGCGCGCGGGTCGGTCACGCCACTGCGCATCGATCAACCGCGCCCCCGTCCCGCCGAGGTTCGTCCCGCCGAGGCGCGCGCCGCCGAGGCACGAAAGACGCCGGAGGCGCCGGCGAAGCCGGGCGCCGCGCCGCAGGGGCTGCCGGATCATGGGACGGCCCCCGCCGAAGAGCACGCCTATGACAAGGGCCTCGTCGTGCGCAGCCTGATGAAGCGCTTCAAGAAGCGCCCCGTGCTGCGCGGCGTGTCGGTCTCGCTGAACCGGGGTGAGGCGGTGGGCCTGCTCGGCCCCAACGGCGCCGGCAAGACGACCTGCTTCTACATCATCACCGGGCTGGTGCGCGCCGATGCCGGCACCATCGGCCTCGATGGCTACGACATCACCGATCTTCCCATGTATCGCCGGGCCCGGCTCGGCATCGGCTATCTGCCGCAGGAGGCCTCGATCTTCCGCGGCATGTCGGTGGAGCAGAACATCCGCTCGGTGCTGGAGATCGTCGAGCCCGAGCGCTCGCGGCGCGAGGCCCGGCTGGACGAGCTCCTCGACGAGTTCTCCATCGCCCATCTGCGCAAGGCGCCGGCGCTCGCCCTCTCCGGCGGCGAGCGGCGGCGCTGCGAGATCGCCCGCGCGCTCGCCGCGCAGCCGGACTTCATGCTGCTGGACGAGCCGCTCGCCGGCATCGATCCCATCGCCGTGGGCGATATCCGCGATCTCGTCTCCCACCTCAAGGATCGCGGCATCGGCGTGCTCATCACCGACCACAATGTCCGCGAGACCCTCGAGATCGTCGACCGCGCCTATATCCTCCATGAGGGCCAGGTGCTGCGCGAAGGCTCGCCGGCGGATATCGTCATGGACGAAGACGTGCGCCGCGTCTATCTGGGCGAGCGCTTCAGCCTGTAGGGCCATATGCTCCGCTCCCGCCTTGGGCAGCAGGCCGTGGCGCGGATCGCGACGGGGCTCACGCCGGCGCAGCAGCAATCCATCAAGCTCCTCGGCCTCACCAATGGCGAGCTCGCCGATCTCCTCGCCGAGGCCCTGGCGGAGAACCCCCTGCTCGAGCCCGCGGCGGACCTGCCCGAGGCGGCGCGGGCGCGGCTCCAGCGCCCCCTGCCGAAGACGCGCCCCTTGCCACCCGCGCCCCGGCCCTTGCCGGCGGCGCTCGGCCGCCTCTTTGCTGGACCCGCGCGGCAGCGTGGGGCCGGGGGCGAGGCGGTCGCCGATACGGCCGATGCCGGCCCCAGCCTGCAGGAACATCTGACGACCCAGCTCGGCACAGATCTGGCCGATCCGGCGGATCGGGCCATCGGCCGGGCCCTGGTCGAGGCGGTGGACGAGGCCGGCTACCTCAGCCAGGAGCCGGCCGAGATCGCCGGACGCTTGCGGATCGACCCCGCGAGAGTCGCCCGCGTGCTGAAGCGCCTGCAGGAGTTCGACCCGCCGGGTGTCTTCGCCCGAAGCCTCGCGGAATGCCTCGCCCTTCAGCTCGCCGATCGCGGCCGGCTCGATTCGCCGATGGAGCGGCTGCTGGAGCGCCTCGATCTTCTGGCCGAGGGCAAGCGCGAGGCGCTCCGGCGCCATTGCGCGGTCGATGCCCCGCGGCTGGACGCCATGATCGCCGAGCTTCGGCGCCTCGATCCGCGGCCGGGGCTCGCCTTCGAGCGCGCCGCCGTGCAGGCGGTAACCCCGGACCTCACCATCGAGCGCAATGCCGCGGGAGGCTGGGAGGTGGATCTCAATGGCGACAGCCTGCCGCGGCTCGCCCTCAACGAACGCTATCCCGATTCCGACGATATCGAGGCCCGCGCCTATCTGAGGGCCCAGCGCAGCGCAGCGCGGTGGCTGCTCCGCGCCCTCGACCGGCGGGCCGACACCTTGCGCCGGGTGGCGGAGATCATCGTCCAGCGCCAGGCCGGCTTCCTGGAAAGCGGGGCGGGGGCGCTCAGGCCCCTCTCCCGACGCGAGATCGCCCACTCCCTCGATCTCCATGAGAGCACCGTCAGCCGGGCCATCTCGGGCAAGCATGCCGCCACCCCCCGGGGTGTCGTGGCGCTCTCGGCCTTTTTTGGCGGCGGGCTGGGGGAAGCGGCGGAGATCGCTCCGGCGGCGGCGCGGGCGCGGCTCAAGGAGATCGTCGGCGAGGAGCCGGCGGGCCATCCTCTGAGCGACCAGGAGATCGCTGCAAGACTCGGACGCGGCGGCATCGCGCTATCGCGGCGGACCGTCGCCAAATATCGGGAAATGCTCAAGATTCCGCCGTCGCACCGGCGCCGGCGGCAGGCGTCCTTGTAAGGGAAGAGGGTCGATCCAACATAGAAAATCAAAGCCATACAGGGAGTAGCCCCATCGCTTGACAGCCCCTGCCCGGCGCCCCTAAGTTCTGCCGCCTTCGCGCCGGGCCCTCGAGGAAATGTCCAGTGCCGGAGCTGCCCGGAAACCGGGACCCCGACAGATGAAACTGATCGTCAAAGGCCAGCAGATCGATGTGGGCGACGCCTTGCGCGAGCATGTGCGCGAGAGCCTGGACTCCGTCTTCGGCAAGTATTTCGGCGATGCCATCGACGCGACGGTGATTTTTTCCCGCGAGGCCCATCTCCTGCGCGCCGCATTGACCGTGCGCGTCGGCCGTGGCATCGCCGCCCAGACCGAGGCGACGGCCGATCAGCCCTATGCCGCCTTCGACATCGCGGCCGACCGGCTGGCCAAGCGCCTGCGCCGCCATAAGCGCCGGTTGCGCGATCATCATAAATTGCCCTCGGACGGACCGCTTTCCGCGCAGATGGCGGATCACTATGTGCTCGCCCATGACGATGAGGAGGCAACCGGCGAAGCCGATGGCCAGCCGACGGTGGTCGCCGAGATGAAGGCAGAGATTCTGGCGCTGACGGTGAGCGAGGCAGTCATGCGCCTCGACCTCGAGGATAGCGGCGCCCTCATGTTCGTGAACCGCGCCCATGGCGGGCTGAACATGGTCTATCGTCGGCCCGACGGGAACATCGGATGGGTCGATCCGAAGGGCAATCGCGGCGCCTGACCATAGGGGGATCGATGGACATTGGCGAGTTGATCACACCCGCGGCGGTCGTGGCGCGCTTGCGGGTTTCCAGCAAGAAGCAGCTTCTCCAGGAGATTGCCCGGCGCGCGGCGGAGCTGGTGGGTCTGCATGAGCGCCAGATCTTCGATGCCCTGCTGGAGCGCGAGCGCCTCGGTTCCACGGGCGTGGGCAACGGCATCGCCATTCCCCATGCCAAGCTGCCGGGGCTCGCCCGCCTGCAGGGTCTGTTCGTCCGCCTCGACCCCCCCGTCGATTTCGACGCGGTGGACGAGCAGCCGGTGGATCTCGTCTTTCTCCTGCTAGCGCCGGAATCGGCGGGGGCCGACCATCTGAAGGCCCTCGCCCGGGTCTCGCGCCTGCTGCGCGACCGCCAGGTCTGCGAGAAGCTGCGCGGCGCCGAGCATCCCGACGCCATCTACGCCCTGTTGACCGAGCCACAAGCCAGCCACCATGCCGCGTAGTAGAGGGGCCCTCCCCCTCTCGTCATGGCCGGGCTTGTCCCGGCCATCCACGTCTTGCCGCGCCCAGACCATGGTCACATCGCTAGAACATGGCTGATGCCGTATTCGCGGCCGGCAAACTCGTGGATGGTCGGCCTTCGCCGAGCATGACGGCGGAGAGAGCGAGGCTTGCCAGCGGAAGCTGTTCTTGCCGATCGACGTGGATGGCCGGGACTTCGCCCGGCCATGACGGAAGAAAAAAGGGCGCAGGGCAGTGAGGCAATCGCCAAATGAAAAACCCTCCCGGCCGGGCCGGGAGGGCTTTTTGCGTTCGAGGGCCGCGGCGCGTCAGTGCACGCTGACGGGCTCCAGCTCGTATTCGCGCACGGCGGCTTCCGCGAGCGCGCGGGTGGGCGCGAAGGCGACCTGGGTCCCGTCGGCGGTGAAGATGCCGAAGCCGTCGGTGCCATCCATGGTCACATGGCGGAGATACGCCATGCTGTGCAGCCCAAGCACTGCCAGATCCTGAGGCGAGATATGCCGGATGTTAGCGATGGTGTTCATGCATTCTCCTCCTTTGCCAGGGTCCGGCGCGCCGGGATCGGCCCGCCGACACTGACCCGGCCGCCGCTCTGGGCACCCGGGGTAATGGGAATCCGCCTGACCTGTGGCTCGATGGCCGGGCGAAAGACCTCGATCGCCAAGAGCCCGTTGGCCAGATCGGCACCCGTGATCTCGAGGCCGTCGGCCAGCATGAAGCTGCGCTGGAACTGCCGGGCGGCGATACCGCGGTGCAGAAACACGCGCTCTCCCTGATCCGGCTGCTTGCCGCGGATGGTCAGCTGATTGGCCTCCAGCCGGATGTCCAGATCCTCCGCCGCGAAACCGGCCACCGCCAGAGTGATTCGCAGGCGGTCCCCGGCGAGCTGCTCGATATTATAGGGCGGATAGTTGTCGGCGCTCTTGCCGATGCGGTCCAGCGTCCGCTCGAGCTGGTCGAAGCCGAGCAGCAGGGGACTGCTGAACAGAGACACGCGCGACATTCGATCTGCCCCTTTCTAAAAAGCGAGCGTAACTCTGGAACGATTCCAGAATGGCCCCGACTGGGCGCCGTCAAAAGAAAAATGGGAAAATGGCAGATGGGTTTCAAGAGCCGGCGGGCAATATTGCGCCGCCGGCGCGGCCGGCTCGGAAGTCCCTGGAATCGCTCAGAATCAGGCGGGCTCGATGTCGATCCCGTATTTGGCGCGGACCTTGGCCACCGCCTCGCTGACCGCGATCAGGCAGTCGTCGCGGAAGCGCTCCAGCTCCTTGACCGAGCGGCCCGCGGCTTGCGCCTTGGTGCCCTCGACCATGCGCCGGGTAAGCTCGGGCGTCAGGGCCGGGCCTTTCAGGCTGGTCCAGGGCAGCTCCAGCGCCGGGCCGAAATGATCCATGAAATGCGCCATGCCCTCATCGCCGCCGGCCAGATGGTAGATCAGGCAGGTGCCGAAGAAGGACCAGCGCAGGCCGGGGCCGAAGCGGATCGCATCGTCGATATCGCCGGTGGTGCAGACGCCATCGGCGATCAGATGCAATGCCTCGCGCCAGAGCGCCTCCTGGAGGCGGTCGGCGATATAACCGGGCACCTCGACATTGACCTTGAGCGGGCGCATGCCGATGCGCTTGTAGAAGGCGATG
>DATFRE010000288.1:0-3806 GCA_035263545.1 Dongiaceae bacterium | reverse complement strand
ATCGCCGCGGCCCGGCTCGCGGTGCTGCAGGAGGCCCCGCTCATCGTGATTCCCGCTTCGGGCGGGGCGCGCATGCAGGAGGGCATCATCTCCCTCATGCAGATGCCGCGCAGCATCATCGCCGTCGACGAGGTGAAGGAGGCGGGGCTGCCCTATATCGTGCTGCTGACCGATCCCACCACCGGCGGCGTCAGCGCCTCCTTCGCCATGCTGGGCGATATCGCGATCGCCGAGCCCGGCTCGGTCATCGGCTTCGCCGGTGCGCGGGTGATCGAGGAGACGATCCGCGAGAAGCTGCCGGAGGGCTTCCAGCGCGCCGAATATCTGCGCGACCACGGCATGGTCGACATGGTGGTGCCGCGGGGCGCGCTGCGCGATACGCTGATCCGCCTCATCGACCTGCTCCGTCACCCGACGCCGCCCGCCGAGGTGGTCAGCCTCCCTGTCACCGCCGGGGGCGAGGCGCATGCCCCAGCCCGTATCGACTGAGCCGGCATCGACGGAGAAGGCGCGCGGCAGCGATCTGGTCCTGGAGCGGCTGACCAAGCTGCATCCCAAGATCATCGATCTCTCGCTCGATCGCACCTGGCGCCTGCTCGAGCGCCTGGGCCATCCGGAGCGCCGCCTGCCGCCGGTCGTCCATGTCGCCGGCACCAACGGCAAGGGCTCGGTCATCGCCTATCTGCGCGCCATGCTGGAGGCGGCGGGCTATCGCGTGCATGTCTATACCTCGCCCCATCTCGTGCGCTTCCATGAGCGCATCCGCCTCGCAGGCTCGCTGATCGAGGAGAAGGCTCTGCTCGAACTCCTCGAGGAATGCGAGAAGGCGAATGGCGATGAGCCCATCACCTTCTTCGAGATCACCACCTGCGCCGCCTTCCTGGAATTCACCCGCACGCCCGCGGATATCCTACTGCTGGAGGTGGGTCTCGGCGGAAGGCTCGATTCGACCAATGTCGTGGCCCAGCCCCTCGTCACAGTCGAGATGCCGATCTCCTTCGACCATATGCAGCATCTCGGCGATACGCTGGCGAAGATCGCCTTCGAGAAGGCGGGGATCATCAAGAGTGGCCGGCCCGTGGTGGTGGCACCCCAGCCGCGGGAGGCGCTTGCGGTCTTCGAGGCGCGCGCGGCCGAGCTCGCCGCCCCCCTCTGCCGCCATGGCGTGGAATGGACCGTCGCGGCCGAGACGAAGGGGATCCGCTTCGCCGACCGGCAGGGCCAGCGCAAGCTGCCGCTCCCCGCCCTTCCCGGCGCGCATCAGATTCCCAATGCCGGTGCCGCGCTTGCCTGCCTTCCCTTCCTGGAGGGATTCCGGGTCGATGAGCATGTGCAGGCGCGCGGATTGACCGAGGTCGAATGGCCGGCGCGCCTTCAGCGCCTGACCCGCGGGCCCCTGGCTGAAAGCCTGCCGCCGGGTTGGGAGCTCTGGCTCGATGGCGGGCATAACGAATCGGCGGGCGAGGCTCTGGCGGAATTCATCGCCGGCCAGCGCAAAGGCGATGGCGCGCGGCCGCACCCGTTGCATGTGATCTACGGCATGCTCAACACCAAGGACCCGGTCGCCTTCCTGAAGCCGCTGGCGCCGCTGACTGCGGATTTGCAGGCAGTGCAGATCGAGGGCGGCCATTCCTCGCTGGCCGCCGAGGAAGCCGCCGCGGCGGCGCGCCGGGCCGGTATCGCCGCCGCGGAAACCGCAGCAAGCGTCGATGCCGCGCTGGCGCGCATCCTGGCGCGGGGCGGCGAGCCTGCCCGGGTCCTCATCTGCGGCTCGCTCTATCTTGCGGGCGTCGTGCTGGCGGAGAACGGCTGACGGCGCCGCTTGGCTGTTTCTGCAGGGAATCTACAGATAACTTTAGGTAACTACTGTCTCCTTTCCCGAGGGATGACCATCCCACGCCGGCATCTTAGGTTATACGCAAAAGACGTGTTTTTGCTTAGCGCTTTCTGGTCTTGCTCCTTCCGGCGCTGCGCGCCGAGAGGGGTTAAGCGACCAGCTCGCCAAACCTCCGATAGAGCCAGTCGCGATCGGGCAGCGTGCCGCGGGGCGCGGCGGAGAAATGCGTCTCGATGAAGAGGCGGGCGAGCAGGCTCTTGCGCTCCCGGCCATCCAGCAATTCGACGGCCGCTTCCTCCAGCAGCAGCGCGGCGGCGAGGATATCGGCCATCAGGGCCAGCAGGCGGAGCGCATGGCGCTGTGCTGTGGCGGTGTCGGTGGCGAGGCGCGCTATCATCGCCGCGCCATCGGTCAAGGCCTGCCGGACGGGGGCCGCAATCTCCTCCAGCTTCGGCGGAAGATCGCCGAGCAGGGCTTCGACGCGGGCCTTGAAGACGGCGGCGCCGGGATGGCGTCCGAGGACAAGGCGGAGAAGCTCGAGGGCCTGGATGTTCGCCGGGCCCTCCCAGACGGTCATCACCTGGGCGTCGCGCAGCAGGCGCGGCGTGACGTGGTCGTAGGTGTAGCCATTGCCGCCGATGATCTCGATGGCGGTGCGGCAGGCGCGGTTGGCTTCCTCGGCGGTCTGGTACTTGGCGAGCGCCGTCGCAATGCGCAGCCAGAGACGATGCTCGTCATCCTCGGCGGCCCCCGCCTGATCGGCGGCGTCGAAGGCGCGGGCGGCTTCCATCGCCAGCGCGAGGCCGGCTTCGAGCCGCGTCAGCATTTCGGCGAACTGCTCCTGGATCATCGGGTAGTGGAGGATCACATCGCCGAAGGCGCGGCGCCCCGCAGCATAGCCATGGGCCTCGGCGAAGGCGCGGCGCTGGAGCCCCGCGGAGCCCATGGCGTTGTGGATGCGGCTGAACTCGAGGGCCGCCATCATCAGCTTGAAGCCCTCCGGCGGCGGCGCGACCTCCATGGCCCAGGCATCGAGAAGATCGATCTCCGCCGTGGGAATGCCGGTGGTGCCGAGCTTGTCCTTGAGGCGGCGAAAGCGAAGCGCATTGGCGGTGCCGTCCGGCAGCGTCAGCGGCACGAGATAGAGGCCGAGGCCCTTGGTGCCGGAGCCGGCGCGTTCCGGGCGCGCGGTCGCCAGCGCGAGCCCGCCATTGGCGTTGCTGGCGAACCATTTGAGCCCGGTCAGGCGCCAGTGATCGACCAAGTGATCGCCCCTGGGCCGCGCGACGGTCGTGGTGCCGCCGATATCGCTGCCGCCATGAAGCTCCGTCGCCCAGGTGCCGCCGGTCAGCGCCTCGCCATCGTGGCGGGTCAGCATTGGCAGATAGCGCTCGCGCAGGGTCGCCGGCCCATGGCGCGCGAGCACATAGGCAACGGCCCCGGTCATGGTGACGGGGCAGTGAATCGAGACATCCGCCTGGGAGAGCAGATAGCCCATGGCGAAGGTCAGCAGGAAAGGCGCGCGAGCTTCGCCGTAATTGAGTCCGACCACGCCGCGCCGATAGGCCTCGCGGGAGACGGCGAGCCAGCCCGGGTTCTGCAGGATGCGATTGGCGTTCCTTCCGTCGGGCCCATAGGCCTCGAGCACCGGCGGGGCCTGGCGGTCGGTATAGGAGGCGGCCGCATCCACGTCCGTTGCGACCCAGGCGCCGAAATCGGAGAGCATCGGGCGCCATCCGTCGTAGGCGGGGCCAAGGCTGCGCGCCAGAGCGCGCTGGAGATTGAGGTCGGCCTCGAAGAAGTTTCCGGCCATGGCGTCCGCCTCCGGTCCCGTTGCCTCGCCAGTATGCGATGGCAGTCAGGGAATTCGCACGGCCCATCGGAAGGCAAGGGCCATCGCGTAGCGAGAGAGCCAAACACCGGACTTGGGCGACCCTCACCCCCCATCGCTTCGCGATGGGTCCGCCTC
>DATFRE010000287.1:0-4027 GCA_035263545.1 Dongiaceae bacterium | reverse complement strand
AAATGCCCGCTATTCGGGTACTTTTGGACCTCCCATGAAGACAGGCGAACCATGGCGAATGATATCCTGGCGGAACCAGCGTCTTCGTGACCCATGACCAGATCGAGGCCATGACGCTCGCCGACCGTCTGGCGGTTCTGGACCATGGCCGGCTCGAGCAGGTGGGTCCGCCGGCCGAGGTCTATCGCCGGCCCGCCAGCCGGTTCGTCGCCGGCTTCCTTGGCTCACCCTCCATGAACTTCCTCGACGGGCATCTCGTGGATGACGTGACGGTGGCGCTGCCCGATGGCGGCCATCTGAGATTGAAGGCCGGCCCCGCGGTGGTTCCGGCGGATCGGCGGGTGACGCTCGGCATCCGGCCGGAGGATATCCAGCCGGCGGCGCCCGGCGAGCCCGGCAGCTTGGCCTTCTCCATCGAGATGACGGAGGAGCTGGGCCTCGGCCGCCTGCTGCATGGCCGGCTGGCCGGCGCCGAGGCGGTCATGCTGCTGCCCGCGAGCCTGCCGGCACCGACGGGGAGCCTCCCCGTCCGCTTGCCCTACCCGGCCCTCCATCTCTTCGATCACGAGAGCGGCGCCCGCATCGACCTGCCGCCGGTCGCCGAAGAGTCTGCGGCATCCATCCTGCGGGCGCTGTAGCTCGTCAATCGGGGGATCTCTCCATTCGTCATGCCCGGGCTCGTCCCGGGCATCCACGTCTTGCCGCAACTCAGGCAGCAGAAAGCTCGACAAAGCCGGCGAGAGTTCTCGTTTTCGGCAGGCAAACTCGTGGATGGTCGGCCTTCGCCGACCATGACGTGAGGGAGAGCGAGGCTTGTCGACCGTCGACAGTTCTTGCAGTCCGACGTGGATGGCCGGGTCTCCGCCCGGCCATGACGGCATAGAGAGCGAGCCACGACCGCAAGCGGGACAGTCGCGGGCCGGGCGAAAAGACGCGCGCTACGCGGCCTTGAAGGGATCGGCGACCTTTGGCCAGTAGGGATGCGTCAGCTTGGTATAGGGGATGTTGGCGAAATCGGGCGCGAGGGCGCCGGGCGGCGCCGCATAGAGCACCGCCTTGGCAATGGGCGCGAAGCCGGCGTGGAAATGCTGGGTCGACTTCGCGAGCACGATCTTGCGGGTCGTGGGATCGAGGCCGACCGCCGTCATGCCCTCGGGATGAAAGGCCTGGCTGCGCTGGCTCGCGAGCACGATGTCGAGCCCCTCGCCGGAGACCCAGGCGAGCGAGCCCAGATTGACCGGCGATTTGCCGAAGCGCTGGGTGACGTTGTCCGCCAGCCCCTTGACCGTGACGAAGAGGTCGAGCGGGTCGCCGGAGGCTTCGCCGCATTTGCCGCCGATGCGCAGCATGAAGCTGGCACCGAGGCCGGCCTCCCGGCAGAAGCGCACCGCGATAGGGTCCCAGTGATAGCAGCTCGCGACATTGCGGATGCCGCGCTCGCGGACGCGCCGGATGAAGAAGGTCGCGTCCCCGGGCGCGCCGCCGCCGGAATTGTCGGACACATCGGCGATCACCACCGGCCCGCCTTCGATGGCGAGCGCCTGGTCGAGGGCCTGATCCATGGTCAGGAATTTCGGCCGCGTGGCCTCGCGCAGCTGGAACATCTCCTCCCCCAGCGCGCGGGCGAGCTTCGCCGCCTTGGCCTGGTCCCCGTCGGCGACGACCAAGGTCTTGACCCCGACATCCGCGACATCGCCCCAGGGGAAGCAGTGCCCGAGAGAGACCGAGAGGATGCCGTTCTTCCCTTCCAGGGCATACATCAGGTCGACATAGCCGCGCATCGGCTGCTCGGTGGTGCGGAAGGTGCCGATCATGCGGCAATCATGCATGGCCATGACGGGCCGGGTCTTGCCCTCCGCCGCATCGGCGACGAGGGTGAAGAGATCGTCGGCCCGGTCGGGGATGTCGGTATGGGGATATTCCTTATAGGCGACGAGGACCGTCGCCTCGCGGATCATGGCCTCGGTGATATGGCAATGGAGGTCGAGCTCCGCACCCACCGGCACCTTGGGCCCGACGATGGCGCGGATGCGCCCCAGGATATCGCCCTCGCAATCGTCATAGCCCTCGGCGGCCGCGGCGCCATGTAGCGCCAGGACCACCATATCGACCGGCATGGCCTTCTTGAGATCGGCCAGGAGCTCGTCGCGCAGCGCCTCATAGGCCGGGCGGACGATGCGTCCGCCGGGCTCGGCGAAGGTGCAGATGCTTTCCACCACCTGCCAGCCCCGCGCCTCGGCCCGCCGGCGGAAGACCAGGAGTTGGCCCGAGCAGTAATTGGGCGACTGGCTCGTGCCATCGCCATGGGCGAGGAAGCAGTCGGCGAAGCTCTGATAGCCCGTGGGGATCGGGGCAAAGGTGTTGGTCTCGGTATCGAAGCCAGCGATGAAGACTTTCATGGGATGGGACCGGACGAAGAAGGCGGGCGGGGACAGTGTCGAGGACCCCGCCGGTCGCGTCAATGACCGTGGGAGCCGAGCCGCCTACATCAGCTTGCCTTCGAAGAAATGGCGGCCGGCGCGGTCCTCGATCTCGACCACCCAGAGATCGGGGTCGCGCTTCACCGCACGCGCGATATAGGCATCGGCCTCCGCCTCGGGGACGAGCCGGTTCTCGAAGGCCGCGAACCAGCCGAGCTGGCCGTCGAGCCCGCGCTGCTGGGTCATCACCCGGCAGCCGAGATCGAGCTGATTGAGCTTCAGCAGCGTCATGCCGCCCATGGCCTCGCCGCGATGGGTCACGACGACGGGAATGCCTTCATGGCCGAGGCGCCGGATATGGGCCTTGAGCCAGAATTCGGTGGGGAGACGGTCATCGCTCATGGCAGCCGCGTGAGGATAGCATGGCCGCGGGCTGCGAGCGGCAGCGCGGCACGGGTATAATCGCACCAAACAGATGAGGGAGACTCCCATGGCCGCTTCCATTGCCGATCGCCGTGCCGCTTTCCACCGGCTGCATGAATCCGGCTGCTTCGTTATTCCCAATCCCTGGGATATCGGCTCGGCCCAATGGCTGCAGGCCGCAGGCTTCAAGGCGCTCGCCACCACGAGCTCTGGCGTCGCATGGAGCCTCGGGCTTCCCGACAATGGTGTGGGGCTGGAAGGCATGCTGGCGCATCTGAAGGCGATCGTCGGAGCAACAGAGATCCCGGTGAATGCCGATTTCGAGAACGCCTATGCCGACGCGCCCGATGGCGTGGCCAAGAATGTCATCCGCGCCGCCGAGACTGGCGTCGCCGGCCTCTCCGTCGAGGATTCCACCGGCAAGAGCGACAAGCCGCTCTATGATTTCGACCAGGCCGTTGCCCGCGTGAGTGCCGCCCGGAAGGCGCTCGATGCCGCCAAGAGCGGCGTCGTGCTGACGGCGCGGGCCGAATGCTTCCTCGTGGGCCACCCCGATCCCCTCGCGGAATCGGTCAGGCGGCTCAAGGCCTATGCGGCTGCCGGTGCCGACTGCCTCTATGCGCCGGGGCTGAAGACGAAGGAGCAGGTCCAGGCCGTCGTCGCCGCCGTCGCGCCGAAGCCGGTCAACGTCCTGGTTGGCGCGCCCGGCTTCACCCAGGCGGAGCTTGCGGGTCTCGGCGTGCGCCGGATCAGCACCGGCGGCGCGCTGGCGCGCGCGGCCTGGAACGGCTTCATCCAATCGGCGAAGGAGATCGCCGAACAGGGCCGCTTCGATTCCTTCGGCAAGGCGGTCTCCTTCGGCGAGATCGACGGCTTCTTCCGCAAGGGGAAGCGCAAACCCGGCTCGTGACCCTGCCGGGCTCCGGTCAGAAGTTGAACTGCTTGCCCACCGAGCAGGGGACCACGGCCTCGCCGAAGGCCTGAGCCAAAGCGTTGACGGCGCGCCAGCCCGTGCAGTGGCCGGGGATGACGGTCTTGATGCCGAGGCCGCGCAGGCCCTCCACTGTGTCGGGGATGATCGCCTCGTTCGGCCCGACGAGGTGGAAGCCGCCCAGCACGGCGTGGAGCGGCGCGCCGGGAAAGGAATCCCGGGCATGGGTCATCACATTGACCACGCCGGCATG
>DATFRE010000286.1:0-6252 GCA_035263545.1 Dongiaceae bacterium | reverse complement strand
GCATATAGATCATGCCGTTGATGGCGGTCGAGCCGCCGAGAACCTTTCCGCGCGGGTAGTTGAGCTGGCGGTCGCCGAGCCCCGCCTCGCGCTCCGTCGTCATCATCCAGTCGGCCCGCGGGTTGCCAAGCGCATAGAGATAGCCGGCCGGGATATGGAGCCACATCCATTTGTCCTCGCCGCCCGCCTCGATCAGCAGCACGCGGCAGCGCGGATCGCGGCTGAGCCGATTGGCGAGCACGCAGCCCGCCGCGCCGGCACCGACGATGATGTAGTCGAACTCTCCGATGCTGGGGGGCAAAGCGCCGGTCGTCCTGCTTTCAGTCATGACGCTCTCAACTATCCCGGCACCGGCTCGCTTCGCAAGCACTTGACCCGGACTGAGCCAGGCATTGAGCTAGCGCCCGACAAGGACAGGGGGCCGGGCGGGCATGACCGTCGAGCTGACGAAGCGCAGCGACATCGATCTCGAGGCTTTTCGCCGCGTCGCCTGGCAAGGCGAGGCCGTCAGGATCAGCGAGGCCGCGCTGGCGCGGATCGCCCAATGCCGCGAGAGCTTCCTCCAGCTCATCGACGAGGATCCCGATCTCGTCATCTATGGCGTCACCACCGCCGTGGGCGAACGGGCGAACCGGCGGCTGAGCCCGGAGGAACGGGAGCGTCATGCCCGGCTGAAGCCCTATGCGGCGGCGACATCCTTCGGCGATCCGCTGCCGGAACGCGTCGTCCGGGGGATCGTGCTGGCGCGGCTGGCGAATTTCATCGAGGGCCATGCGGCCACCACACCGCGCATCGCCCTTGCCGTGGCCGCCATGCTGGATGGCGGGCCGATGCCGGTCGTGCCGGCCTCGGGCCAGGGCGGGGCCGGCGAGATCCTCGCCCTCTATCCGCTCTTCGCCGAGCTTGCCAGCCGCTTCGATCTCGAGGTCAAGGAGCGCGGATCGCTCATCAACGGCTCGCCCGCGGCGGCCGCCCTCATCGCTGACGCGGCGCTGGCGGCGCGACGGCGCATCGATCTCGCGCAGCGGGTCTTCGCGCTTTCCATCGAGGCCTTCCGCGCGCCGCTGGAGCATTACGACGCCGCGCTGGAGGCGCTCTGGGGCGACGAGCATGAGGCCGCGGCGCTTCGGGGCCTGCGCAAATACCTTGCCGGGGCAGGCGATGGGCGGCGCAACTACCAGGCGCCGGTCAGCTATCGCATTCTGCCTCGGGTGCTGGGCCATGCCCATCGGGCGCTGGCTGGCGCCGAGCGGGCGGCGGCGATCTCGCTCAGCGCCGCCTCGGACAATCCGGTCTATGTCCCGCCGGATGCGGACCATCCCTATGGCCGCTGCCTCTCGACCGGGGGCTATCACAACGCCATGGTCTCGCCGGCGCTGGACGAGCTCGCCGCCATCTGGGCCGATCTCTCTCTGCTGGCGGACCGGCACAGCTCCAAGCTCCTCATCGGTCGGGTCTCCCATCTCCCGGACCTGCTGCTGGTGGACCGCGAGGCGAGCGATGCCGATGGCCATGGCAATGTGGGCTATATCCCGATGGCGGTGACCGGCTACCTCGAGGAGGCCAAATCCGCGGCCCAGCGCAGCTTCATCCCCGGCAGCGAATCCGCAGGCGCGGGCCAGGACGATGTGGCCTCGCCGGTCTTCCTCGCCTGGGCCAAGGAGGCGCGCGCCGGCCGCGCCTTCGACGCGGCGCTGGCAGGGCTCGGGGCAATCGCCTCCCAGGCGCTCCATGTGACGGATCGCGAAGCGCCGCCCCCGCTCCGGTCTTTCCTCGAAGAGCTACGCTGCCATTTGCCGCCGGTGGATGCCGACCGGGTGCTGGGGCCGGAGCTGCAGCGCCTGGCGGAGTCCTTCACCGCGCGGATCTTCGCGCCGGAGGAGCCATGACCAGCCGCCAGTCGCTCCGCGCCTTCCTCGACCGGCTGGAAGCCGAGGGGCAGCTGCTGCGCATCGGCGAGCTGGTCGATCGGCGCTTCGAGATCTCCGCCCTGCTGAACGAGGTCTGGGACGGGCCGGCGGTGCTGTTCGAGCGGGTCCAGGGCAGCCAGCTGCCGGTGGTCGGCAATATCCTCAATTCCCTCGCCCGCTTCGCCGATGGGCTCGGCACGACGCCGGCAGAGCTGCAGCCGCGGATCATCGCCGCCATCGGCCGCCCTCTGCCGTCCCGCCAAATAGATGCCGGGCCGTGCCAGGAGGTCGCCATCGAGAATCCCGACCTCGCCGAGCTTCCCATCCCGCATTTCTTCGAGGGCGAGACCGGGCCCTATATCACCGCCGGCGCCATCATCGCCGCGGATGGCGCGACGGGTTCGCGCAACCTCTCCTTCGCCCGGCTGAAGCCCCTGGGGGGCAATCGCGCTTTCATCGGCATCGCGCCCAATCACCATCTGGCGCAGCTCGCCCGGGCCGCGAAGGCAAGAGGCGAGAAGCTTCCCATCGCCGTCACCCTGGGCAATCACCCGGCGGTGCTGACGGCCGCCGCCCTCTATCTCGGCCTCGGCGATGACGAGCTGGAGGTGGCGGGTGCGCTTCTGGGCGAGCCCATCGAGGTCGTGCGCTGCCGGACGAGCCCGCTCCTGGTCCCCGCCCATTGCGAGATGGTGCTGGAAGGGGTGCTGGATGCCGGCGAGCTGATCGAGGAAGGGCCGGTCTCCGAATTCCACGGGCTCTACGAGAGCTACGGCAAGGGCCAGGTGGTGACCTTCCAATGCCTGACCCGCCGGCAGAATGCGATCTACCAGGCGATCCAGCCCGGCTACCACCCGGAGCATGTGCTGATCGGCGGTGTCGCCATCGCTGCCGGCCTCGCCCGCCATGTCCGGAGCACGGTCCCCTCCCTGCACCGGGTCGCGGTCGGCATGGGCGGCGCCGGACGGCTCCACGCGGTGGTGAGCCTCAAGGATCCGCGGCCGGGGGATGCCCGCAAGGCGATGTTCGCGATCTGGGGCGCCGTCAACCTCATCAAGCAGATCACCGTGGTGGATGAGGATATCGACCCGGAGGATCCCCAGCAGGTCGAATGGGCCCTGGCGACCCGGATGAAGGCCGATCGCGATCTCGTGGTGGTGCCGGGTGTGCGGGCGGACCGGTCCGAGCCCCTGGAGCAAGACGGGCTGGTCGCCAAACTCGGCATCGATGCGACCCGGCGTCCGGGCGACCGGGCGGACTGGCGCCGGGCAGCCCCGCCCGCCGCGGCCGTGGAAAAAGCGCGCCGGCTGCTGGAGAATGCCCGGAAGAGAGGAGGCCGCTCATGAGCTTCGATCTCGTCATCCAGGGTGACCTGGTGCTGCCGGAAGAGACGCTGCGCGAGGGCTATCTCGCCATCAGCGCCGGCCGCATCGCCGCCATCGGCGCGGGCGCGCCACCGGCGGCAAGGGAGAGCGTCGATGCCAGGGGCCGCCTCGTCTTTCCCGGGCTGATCGACGGCCAGGTTCATGCCGGCTCGGCCGAAGGCTTCACCGGGCTGGAGGATCTGACGCGCTCGGCGGCGGCGGGCGGGATCACCACGGTGGTGGACATGCCCTATGACGAGCCCGACCCCGTGGTGGATTGCGATCTCCTGGCCCGCAAGATCGAGGTTCTCGAGGCCAAGGCGCATGTGGATGTGGCGCTCTATGGCACCGTCGCCAAGCAGGTGGATGTAGCGATGATCCATCGCCTCGCCGAGGCGGGCGTGGCGGCCTTCAAGATCTCGACCTATGAGAGCCATCCCAAGCGCTTTCCCCGCATCTCCCATCCGGAGATGGAGCGGGCCTTCGCCGCCATCGCCGAGACCGGCCTCACCGTCGCCGTCCATAACGAGGACCAGGAGCTGGTGGACGATGCCATCGCCCGGGCCAAGGCGGCGGGACGGATGCGCGCCGATGCCCATAGCGCCGCGCGCCCGGCGCTGGCGGAGCGGGTCGCCAATGCGGTGTTGCTGGAGATCGGGGCCGCGACCGGCGCGCGGGTCCATATCGTCCATTCCTCCATCGCCCGCGGCTTCGACCAGGCGAAGAGCTATCGCGCTCAGGGATTCGCGGCGACGGCGGAGACCTGCATCCATTATCTGATCCTGACCGAGGCCGATGTCATCCGGGCCGGGGCCCGCGGCAAGGTCAATCCGCCGATCCGCGCCCAGGAGCGCGAGGCGATCTGGCGGCATGTGATCGAAGGCGATGCCGCCTTCGTCTCCTCCGACCACTGCTCCTGGCCGCTGGCCCGCAAGAACGACGAGAACATCTTCGCCACGCCGGCGGGAGCACCAGGGGTGGCGCTCCTCCTGCCGCTCTTCTTCTCCGCCGCCGTGGATCAGCGCGGCCAGGCGCCGCAGCTGGTTGCGCGCATGCTGGCCGAGGCGCCGGCGCGCCATTTCGGCCTCTATCCGCAAAAGGGCGCGCTCCGGGTCGGCGCCGATGCCGATGTGACTATCGCCGAGCGCGGGCGCTTTCAGGTGGACGAGGCGCGCCAGCATAGCGAGCGCGCACCCTGGAGCCCCTATCATGGGCTGCCGGTCAGCTTGCGTGTCGCAGAGACCTATCTCCGGGGCCGCAGGATCTTCGATGGCGAGCGGGTCCTGGCCCGGCCGGGCGATGGGCGCTTCCTGCGGCCGCAAGAGTCGCCCTTGCCTGCCGAGCCGGAGCGATTGCGCGCATGAGCGGACGCATACTCGTCGTCAATCCCAACTGCAATGAGCGCGTGACGGCGGATATCGCCGGCGCCGTCGAGGGCCTGCGCATCCCGGGGGGCCCGGCCATCGACTGCGTCACCCTCGCCGAGGGTCCGCCGGGGATCGAGACCCAGGTTCATGTCGACACCGTGGTCGAGCCGCTGCTGCGCCTCGCCCAGCGCGAAAGCAATCGGACGAGCGCGGTGGTCATCGCCTGCTTCTCGGACCCCGGGCTCTACAGTCTGCGTGAGGCGCTCGATGTTCCCGTCTATGGCATCGCCGAGAGCGGATTCGCCGTCGCCCTCACCAAGGGCGAGCGCTTCGGCGTCATCTCGATCCTCGGCCGCTCCATCCCGCGCCACCGGCGCTATGTGGCGAGCCTCGGCCTCGGCGCGCGGCTCGCCGGCGACCGGGCGATCGATATGGGCGTGGGCGCGCTCGGCCATGGCGAGCTCGTGCTGCGACGCATGACCGAGATCGGCGAGCAGTTGAAGACGGAAGACGGAGCCGATGTGCTGGTGCTGGGCTGCGCCGGCATGGCGCGCCATCGCAAGGCGCTGGAGCATAGCCTCGGCATTCCGGTGGTCGATCCCGTCCAGGCGGCGGTCGGTCTCGCGCAGCTCACCCTTCAGATCGACGGAGCCTAGGATCATGGCACGACCGCTCAGCATCGCCGGCGCCCAGCTCGGGCCCATCGGCCGGAAGGAACCGCGCCGCCGGGTGATCCAGCGGCTGATCCAGCTGCTGCGCGAGGCGAAGGGCCGGGGCGCCGAGCTTGTGGTCTTTCCCGAGCTCGCGCTCACCACCTTCTTCCCGCGCTGGCATATCACCGATGCCGCGGAGCTCGATTCCTTCTACGAGACCGAGATGCCCTCGGCGGAGACCGCCCCGCTCTTCGAGGAGGCCAAGCGCCTCAGCATCGCCTTCCATCTGGGTTATGCGGAGCTGACGGTCGAGGACGGGTACCCGCGGCGATTCAACAGCGCGATCCTGGTCGATCGCCGCGGCAGCATCATCGGCAAGTACCGCAAGATCCACCTGCCGGGCCACAAGGAGCCAGACCCGGCCCGCACCTTCCAGCATCTGGAAAAGCGCTATTTCGAGCCGGGCAATCTGGGCTTCCGGACCTGGGAGACACTGGGCGGGATCATCGGAATCCTGATCTGCAACGACCGGCGCTGGCCGGAAGCCTTCCGCGTCCTGGGACTCCAGGGCGTCGAGCTGGTGCTGATCGGCTACAACACCCCGGCGGTGAACGGCCAGGTCTTCGAGCCGCCGCATCTGCGCGCCTTCCACAATCACCTGACCATGCAGGCCGGCGCCTATCAGAACGGAAGCTGGGTCGTCGGCGTGGCGAAGGCGGGCCATGAGGGCGGGGTCGACATGATGGGCGGCAGCGCCATCATCTCGCCCAATGGCGAGATCGTGGCCCAGGCATCGAGCCTGGAGGACGAGCTGATCCTCGCCCGCTGCGATCTCGATGCCGGCACCTACATCAAGAAGAACATCTTCAACTTCGCCGCCCATCGCCGGCCCGAGCATTACCGACTGATCGTCGAAACCACCGGCGCTCTCCGCGGCCCCGCGGCGGAGTAACGCGCG
>DATFRE010000285.1:0-13331 GCA_035263545.1 Dongiaceae bacterium | reverse complement strand
ACGAAGAGGCGGTTGCCGTAGAAGCGTGCCACCTTCAGCCCGCCGGGCAGCGGCGCCGCCTTGGCGGTCTTCAGGCCCTCGGCCAGCCCTTCCTCGGCGCCGGCCATGACCTCGCCGGCATAGGGCTTCAGATCCACGCCGAAGGGCTGGTAGAGCGCCACGATGGTCTTCGCATCGCCCTTGGCGTGGGCGGCATGGAGTGCCGCCACGGCGGCGAGCAGGTCCTTGTCATCGCCGGTCCAGGCCTCGGCCGAGAACCAGCCCCATTGCGGGACATCCTTCAGCGTCAGCTTGTAGCTGGCCTTGCCGCTGCCCTGGATCTTGCCCTCGTAGAGGTTCGGCTGGTCCGGGCCGCCGACGATGACGAGCTGCGTCTCCTTGCCCGCCGGGCCCGTCGCCTCGACCTCGATGACATTGTCGCCTTCGACCAGCCACTGGCCGATGCCCACCGCATCGGTCAGCGGGCCGCTATCCGCCGATGGCGTGCCGGAGAAACGGTGGACGGGCACGCCGTTCACCCGCAGCACGCCCTGGGCCTGATCGTGGATGACATTGGCCGTGATCATGGCGGGCTGGGCCGCAAGAGCGGCACCCATCATCAGCAACAGGCACGCGACCAGAGCGATTGCGAACTTCATGATGGAAAATCCCCTTGGCTGCGAGAACGCCGCAACTCTATGTCACGCCGCGCGGTGCGGTTTCAACAGCACATCGTATTGCGGATTGATCTCGTCGAAGATCGGGAGCGCCGCCGCACCCAGCACCGAGCTTTCCCGGCCGGTGGCACCCAGCAGCACGCGGGGCGAAGCGCGGCCTTTTCGCGCGCCGACCGAGAGCGGCAGGGGCTCCAGCCGGTCGAAGAGGCGCTGGAGCAAGGGCAGCGGCATGAAGCCGCCGAGCACGATGGCGTCGGGGTCGAGCAGGGATTCGAGAATGTTGATGGCCCGGCGTATGGGCGGCAGGACGAACTCGATCCAGCGCGCGAGGCGCTGATCGCCCTGCGCGAGAAGCTCGGTCAGCAGCTCCGGCGTGGCGTGGTCGGGATCGGGAAGCTCCAGCCATTCGAAGACCGCGCGCAGCGACAGATAGCGCTCGAGGCAGCCGCGATTGCCGCAGACGCAAGGAAGGCCCCCGGGCTCGACGATCATATGGCCGATCTCGCCGGCATTGCGCGCATTGCCCCGGTAGAGATGGCCCCCCAGGAGAAGGCCGGCACCCAGCCCGGTGCCGATGAAGAGATAGACGAAATTGGCGAGCTGGCGGGCGACGCCATGGAGGCGCTCGCCGATCGCCGCGGCCGTGGCATCGTTCTCGACGATGGTCGGAAGCCCGGTCAGGCGCTGGAGCTCGGCGGCCAGCGGGAAATCCTGCCAGCCGGGAAGGGCGGTCGGACCCACGGAGGTGATGCCCTCCACGCCGAAGGGGCCGGGCATGGAGACGCCGATGCCGAGCAGGCAGTCGGGGTTGGGATCGATGCCCCGGGTCCGGCGCAGCCGGGCCACCATGCGCCGCATGGCGGGAAGCGCGCTGTCGGGGTTCGGCTGGTCGACGGGAGCTGCGGCACGGCCGCGAATGCGCCCCGAGAGATCCGCCAGGACTCCGATCAGCATCTGATGGTCGAGCTGGAGGCCGATGGAATAGGCCCCGTCCGGGTCGATGGAGAGCGGGGTGGCGGGCTGACCGCGGCCGGCGCGGCGCGGTGCTGCCGCCTTCAGGATGCCGGATTCCTCGAGCTCGGCGACGATGTTGGAGATCGTCTGGGAGGAGAGCGCTGTCAGCCGCGCGATCTCCGCCCGCGACAGCGCGCCGTTGAGACGCACGGCCTCGATCACGACGCGGCGGTTGTGCGATCGCGCCTGCTCGAGATTGGTGCCGGCGATGGCGGCGGCCTGGCGCATGAAGCTCGGCGTCCCCTCCCTTTGACGCCATTATGCGCCCGTCATTAAAGCTATCAAATTGATTTAATAATCCGGTTGTGCTTTCCTTAACCGATCCGCCCTCCGGTCGCGCCAGCGTCCGGGCGGGCGAGACAACGCCATCAAATCGGCAAATAGGGAGGAGTGCGATGAAACGACTTCCAGCTTGGAGACGAGGGCTCGGCCATGCGGCGCTGGGGCTTGCGGCCCTCATTGGCGCCGGCACGCTGGCCGCCGGGACGGCGGCGGCCGATACGACGCTGAACGCCCTGTTCATGAAGCAGGCAGCCTACAGCGAAGACGATGTCCGCTCGATGACCAAGGATTTCGAGGCGGCCAATCCCGGCATCAAAGTGAACCTGGAGTTCGTGCCCTATGAGGCCCTTCACGACAAGATCGTGGCGGCGGCCGGCGCAGGCGCCCAGGGCTATGACGTGGTGCTCTTCGACACCATCTGGCCGGCGGAGTTCGCCAAGAACGGGTTCCTCCAGGACGTGACCGGCCGCATCTCTGCCGACGACACGGCGAAGGTTTTCGACGGCGCCTGGTCGACGGTGACCTATGAGGACAAGCGCTACGGCATGCCCTGGATCCTCGATACCAAGTACCTCTTCTACAACAAGGACATGCTGAAGAAGGCCGGGATCGCCGCCCCGCCCAAGACCTGGGCGGAGCTGACGGAGCAGGCCAAGATCATCAAGGACAAGGGGATCGTGAAATTCCCCATCGTCTGGAGCTGGGCCCAGGCCGAGGCCATCATCTGCGACTATGGCACCCTGGTCGACGCCTATAAGGGCGAGTTCTATCAGGACGGCAAGCCGATCTTCGACAAGGGCGGCTCGATGGATGCCGTCAACTACATGGAGCAGTCGCTGAAGGACGGGCTCTCCAACCCGAACTCCCGCGAGTATCTGGAGGAGGATGTCCGCAAGATCTTCTCCAACGGCGACGCCGCCTTCGCCCTGAACTGGACCTATATGTACAACCTCGCCAACGACCCCAAGGAAAGCAAGGTCGCCGGCCAGGTCGATCTGGTCCCGGCGCCGGGTGTGGCGGGGAAGACCGAGGCTTCCGCCATCAACGGCTCCATGGGGCTCGGCATCACAGCCAACAGCACCCATGCGGATGATGCGTGGAAATACATCGCCTTCATCACCTCCCAGCCCGTGCAGAACAAATACGCCAAGCTCAGCCTGCCGATCTGGAAGAGCTCCTATGACGATCCGGCGGTGGCCAAGGGTCAGGAGAGCCTGATCGCGGCGGCGAAGGTCTCGATCGGCCTCATGTTCCCGCGGCCGACGACGCCCTCCTACACCGAGCTCTCGAACATTCTGCAGAAGAACCTGCAGCAGATCCTGCTGGGCCAAGTGACGCCGGAGCAGGGCATGCAGACGGCGAACACGGCCGCGGAGCGTCTGCACTAGGAGAGGTCTTGATCGAAGCGAGGTAGCCGGCCATGGGGTTGTCGAGCCGCGAGCGGCAGGCATGGGCATTGCTGCTGCCGCTCCTGGTCATCATCGCGACAGTGACCGGCTACCCGCTCATCAATACCTTCCGTCTCTCCTTCACCGATGCGAGCCTGACGGGGCGGAACGTCGCCCAGCATTGGGTCGGGTTCGAGAACTACGCCTATGTCTTCACCGATCCGGATTTCGGCGATGCCTTCCGCCGCACGCTCTATTTCACCTTCGTCTCGGTGGGTGCCGAGATCCTGCTGGGCGTTCTGGTCGCCCTGCTGCTGAACCGCGAGTTTCGCGGCCGCACCGCGGTGCGCGCCCTGCTGGTGCTGCCCTGGGCGCTGCCGACCATCGTCAACGCCATGATGTGGCGGCTGATCTACAACCCCGAATTCGGCAGCCTGAACGCGCTGCTCCTCCAGCTCGGGCTCATCGATTCCTACCAGTCCTGGCTCGGCACGCCGGGGACGGCGATGAACATGGTGATCCTGGCGGATGTGTGGAAGAACTACCCGCTGGTCGCCATCATCGTGCTGGCCGCCCTGCAGACGATCCCGCGCGAGCTCTATGAGGCCGCCTCCATCGACGGCGCCGGACCCTGGCTCAAATTCTGGAAGGTGACCTTTCCCGCCATATTGGGGCCTCTCAGCGTCGCGCTCGTGCTGCGCATGATCGAGGCCTTCAAGGTCTTCGACATCATCTATCTGATGACCAGGGGAGGGCCGGCGGACAGTACCAAATCGGTGAGCTTCTTCGTCTACCAGGAATCCTTCGCCTATCTCAGGGCCGGGAGCGGGGCCTCCTACGCCGTCACCGTGACCCTCACCAGTGCCGTCATGATCGCCGCCTACATCATGCTCCTGCGCCGGCAGAGCTCGACCGCATGAAGTGGCGCCGCCTCATCCCCCAGGTCCTGACCTATACGGCGGTCATCGTCCTGGTGATCAGCACCGTGGCGCCGCTGCTCTGGCTCTTCATCATGAGCATCAGCTCGACGCCGGAGCTGACGGCCGTGCCGCTGCACTGGATTCCCCACCAGGCGGATTTCTCCCGCTACGGGCGGCTTCTCACCTTCGCCGCCCATTCCGCCGGCGAGGAGTTCATCCTCGCCATGCGCAACAGCCTGGCCGCCTCCTTCTCGGCGACGGCGGTCGCACTCCTGGTGGGAATCCCCGCCGCCTACAGCTTCTCGCGCATGCCCGGCAAGCGCATGAAGCTGCTCTATGCGGTGCTCGGCACCTATATGATGCCGCCGGTCGCCCTCATCCTGCCGCTCTATATGGTCTTCGGGGCGCTGGGGCTGCTCAACACCGTCGCGGCGCTCACCATCGTCTACTGCACCATCCTGCTGCCCTTCGTCACTTGGCTCCTGAAGTCGAACTTCGATGCAGTGCCGATCGAGATCGAGGAGGCGGCGCGTATCGACGGCGTCGGGCTCTTCGGGGTGCTGCGCCATGTCACCTTGCCGATTGCCAAAGCCGGCCTCGGCACCGCCGCCCTCTTCGCCGTGCTGCTCGCCTGGGACGAATTCTTCTACGCGCTCCTCTATACCAACGATCTCCGGGCCAAGACCCTGCCGGTCGCTATCGCCGACTTCGCCGCGGGGCGGGCCACGGATTACGGCATCATTTCCGCGGCCGGCATCCTGACCGCCGTTCCGGCGCTGGTGATCGCCTTCTTCCTGCAGAAGACCCTGATTGCCGGCCTCTCCGCCGGCGGCGTGAAAGGCTGAGGCGATGAAGGACGGCCAAGAAAGTTCCAAAGAGCATGCGCCATCGGGGCTGGACCTTCTGGAGGCGGAAAGGGCCCGCCAGCATCCCGATGCGCTCGCCTCCTTCGAGGGTGCGGCTGCGCCCGCCGCCCGCGTCGCCGAGAGCCTGCGACGGACGGGACGGCTGCTTCTCATCGGCATGGGCGGCTCGCATTTCGTCGCCCGGGCCGTGGAGCCTGCCTATCGCGCCCGCGGCATCGATGCGACGGCCATCGTTGCCTCCGAGCTTCTGGCGGCGCCCTTTCCCGATCTTCCGCGGACGGCGATCCTCACCTCCCAATCCGGCGGCTCCGGCGAGGTGCTGCAATATCTGGATCGGCCCGCCGGAAGGGAGGAGCGCTTCGGCATCACGCTCGAGGCATCGAGCACCCTGGCGCAGAGGATCCCCGCGCTGACCGGTGCCGGCGGCACCGAGCGCGCCTTCGCGGCGACCCGCAGCCTGATGATCTGCCTCAGCCTGCATGCCGCGGTGATCGCGGCACTGGGCGAGGATCAGGGGCCGTCGCTCGAGCTTCTGCGCCGGCCGCTGGAGCTTCCGGTCGATGCGGCGCTGGCCGCGCTGGCGCGCAAAAGCGCCGTCATCGTCAGCGGCCGCGGCAGCCTCGCCGGCCTTGCCGAGGCGGGCGCCCTCTGCCTCATGGAGCTTGGGCGCCTGCCGGTGATGGCGCTGGAAGGCGGGCAGTTCCGCCATGGTCCGCTGGAGATCCTGACCCCTTCGCTCGGCGTCATTCTGCTCCGGGGTCGCGGCGAGGAGACGAAGCTGAACCAGCGGCTGGTGATGACCTGCCGCGAGGCCGGCGCCACGCCTGTGGTCTTCGACCTCAGCGGCGAGCCGGCGCTGGAAGGCTGCGTCACCATTGCCTTTCCCGCGCTTGAGGGCTTCGCCGCCGCCTTCGCCTTGATGCCCTCGCTGCAGCGCCTGATGATCGACCTCGCGGGCCGGCATGTGCCGCGGGTGGGGGAGCCGCTGCGCACCAGCAAGGTGACGGGCATCGAATGAGCCGCCGGCGAGGCTCGCCCAGAGTTCACGTCGTCGGCAATGTGAACGTCGATCTGATCATGGGGCCGCTCGCCCCCTGGCCGGCCCCGGGCACCGAGAACATCCTGCCGGAGAGTGCGCTCAGGGTCGGCGGCGCCGCCGGCAATGTGGCGCTCGCCTTCCGGGCGCTGGAGGTGCCTTTTAGCCTCGTCTGCAATATCGGCGACGACGTCTTCGGGCGCTGGCTGCGCCAGGCCTTCGGAAGCGCGGGCCGCGGGCTTCCGGTGGCGCCGGTGCCGACCACGGTCTCCGTCGGCGTCACGCATCCCAATGGCGAACGGACTTTCCTGACCTCCCAGGGCCATCTCGCGGTCATGACCCTCAGGGATGCGCTTGCCCGCCTGCCGGCCCGCGCCCGCCGTGGCGACATCGCTTTGCTGCTGGGCGCCTTCCTCAGCCCTCGGCTGCTCGAATCCTACGAGGCGCTGATCGATCTCCTGGTGGAGCGGGGCTTCGAGATCGCCCTCGACACGGGCTGGCCCAGCGAGGGCTGGAGCGAGACCATCATCCGCCGGGCCACGGTCTGGCTTCGGGCCTGCGATCATCTGCTGCTGAACGAGATGGAGAGCTGCGCCCTCTCGCGCCAGCCCGATGTCGAGACCGCCGCGCGCTGGCTCGCCCGCAAGGCGAAGCCGGGGGCAGCCATCGTGATCAAGCAAGGCCCCGCCGGCGCCACGGGCTGGCGCGGGTCCGAGCGTGTCCATGCGCCAGCACCTCCGGCGAGGGTGATTGATACCATCGGCGCGGGCGATGCCTTCGATGCGGGCTATCTCGCGGCCAGGCTGGCGGGCCGCGACCTCGCAGCGGCGGTGGCCGAAGGCGTGGCCGTCGCCTCCGCCGCGGTCTCCACTTCGCCGCGACGGTACAGCGCTGCTTTAGTGCCCTCTCCCGCGGTTTAAAGCGGGAGAGGGAGGGGACCCGCGGCGAAGCCGTGGGGAGGGTGAGGGAATCGCCGAGCGAGGTTGCTGTTGGAGCCAGCCTGGGCTTGCCAGACCCTCACCCCCCATCGCTGTCGCGATGGGTCCCCCTGTCCCGCTCCGAAGCGTGGGAGAGGGAAGCAGGGCGAAGCGTCAACGCGCCTTACTCCGTCAGCAAGGACGCCGCTTCGGGCTTCTTAAAGGGTCCGATCCAGTCCGCATGCGCGTGACCGCTCCCAGGTTGACAGCGGACCTCCTTCACTTGCCTCGCTATGTCGCTGAAGTGCCAGACCCAGACAGGCGGCGAGCGCTAGATTCCGGGCAATCGATCGTCACT
This sequence comes from Dongiaceae bacterium, assembly GCA_035263545.1. Classification (GTDB taxonomy): domain Bacteria; phylum Pseudomonadota; class Alphaproteobacteria; order Dongiales; family Dongiaceae; genus DASXQK01. The sequence continues at coordinate 5,894 of DATFRE010000285.1, read as the reverse complement.
CCGGGAGCCCTGCCTTCCGCAATCCGTCCACAAGAGCTATGAGGCAACCGGGCTTTTTCATGACTACTTGGTAGTGCGCCCACAGGTTGGACACGCTGGCATCTGGATTGACGGTGACAAGCCGCTCGATCCATTTCCGACCTTCGTCCAAATGTCCGAGCAATCCGCAGCATGCGATCTTCAAGCGGAGCGCTTGCGGATGATCCGGCGCTTCATGCAGAGCTCTATCAAGCCATCTTGAAGCTTCCTCGTAGCGTCCGGCCATGAAGTGCGCGTAACCGAAGCCCAACCAAGTGATGTAGGCAAGAGGGTCGAGCGGACTTAACTGAGCGGACCGCTCCAAATGGGCGATAGCGGTATCGGTCTCGCCGAGATATGCGCGTACGTTACCGCTTGCCATCCACGCATTAGCCGAATTCGGGTTGAGCGCGAGCGATCTCTCGATCAGCGGCAGCCCATACGCGGAATCGCCATGCGTGTTTGAAAGTACCAATCCAGCCATCCAAAGGGCTTCCGGGTCATCCTGCCCCCGTTCGGCAGCCAGCCGGGCCATACGCACTGCGTCCGCTACCAAGGGGTCTGACATGGAAAGCCATCCAAGAAGCCTCTGGCGATGAATGCAATAAGCTGCGAGCGCATAGGCAGAGGCATAGCGTTGGTCGATTGCGATCGCGCGATCCAGGAGTCGTAGAGCGTCTCTACTGTTTTCCAAATTCCGGGTGTTGTGAAGGGCAAGGGCACGCAAGAAGAGATCGTAGGCATCCATGCTGTCGGTTGGTTTTCTGCGGGCACGCTCCATCTCGGCGTGCCGGAGCTTCGGTTCGATGGCGCCAACGACACTCGTGGTGATCCGGTCTTGAAGATCGAAGATATCTTGCAGTCGGCCGTCGATGCGATCGGTCCAGAGATGGGCGCCGGTCGCGGCATCAACGAGTTGGCTCGAAATTCGGATGCGGTCACCGGATTTGCGCACGCTGCCTTCGAGCACGTAGCGGACGCCGAGCTCACGCCCGATTTGCCGAACGTCGACTGCTTTCCGCTTGTAGGTAAAGCTGGAGTTGCGAGCGATAACGAACAACCAACGCATGCGTGACAGCGCCGTGATGATCTCCTCCACCACGCCGTCGGCGAAATACTCCTGTTCGGGATCGCCGCTCAGGTTCTCGAAGGGCAACACCGCAATGGAGGGCCTTCGGGCATCGGCACGGGGCTCGGCGGAAGCTGCGCCCGTTTGCGTCATCACGCGGTAGACCCTGACCGGGCCGGCGATATTCTTCAGGGTCTGTTCGCCCAGATCGACGAACTCGCAGGCAATCTTGCCCGCGGCCTCCTCGCGGATCTTGCCCGAGACAGATATCCCACCCGGCTCCGCCATGCCCTCTAGACGGGAGGCGATATTGACTCCATCGCCGTAGAGGTCACCACCCTCCACCATGACGTCGCCCAGGTTGATCCCGATGCGCAGGACGATCCGTCGGCACTCCTCGGCACCCTCGTTGGCGGCCGCCATGGCCTTCTGAAGCGCCACGGCGCAGCTTACCGCCTCGACAGCGCTGGCGAACTCGACCAGGACGCCGTCTCCCATGACCTTGATGATTCGGCCGTGGTGCTTCGACACCAGTGGCTGGAGGATTTCCGTGCGGCGAGACTTGAGGGCGGCCAGGGTGCCTGCCTCGTCGGCCTGCATCATTCGGCTGTAGCCGACTACGTCAGCCGCGAGAAGGGCGGCGAGGCGGCGTTGCGGCGCTTGTTCTGGCATACCGAGCGGCCTCGATGCTGCTCCACGCTAAATTGTAGGTGGTCGCGTCCAGGAGTCTACCGGCAATTAGGCCCGGTCTGGGTCATTCTCGTCGCTCCGGCCACGTCCGCGACTTGTCCGCTTACCCCTGAATTGCTGTCGAAATGCGGTGGTGCACAAAACGACGGGATGTGCCATCAGCAGACGAGCGCCAAATGCCAGATCTGGTAGAAGTCGACCGTCAATCGGGCAGCCCGGCCCTGCGGTAGCCGTCGAAGCGGGAGAGGGAGGGGACCCACGGCGAAGCCGTGGGGAGGGTAAGGGAATCGCCAAGCGAGGTCGCTGCAGAGAGCGAGCTTGCCAAACCCTCACCCCCCATCGCCATCGCGATGGGTCCCCCTCTCCCGCTCCGAAGCGCGGGAGAGGGAAGCAGAGGTCAGCTTCGGGGCTTCAGGTTCTCCGGGTCGTAGAGCGGCTTGTAGCCGATGGCCGCGACCTCGACCGGGTAGGTCTCGCCGAAATATTCGACGCTCAGCTTCCGGCCCATCTGGCAATAGGCCCAGGGCAGATAGGCGAGCGCGATGTTCTTGCCGAGGGTCGGGCCATAGGCGATGGAGGTGGTGTAGGAGCGCCGGCCGATCTCGTCGACCAGCGTCTCGCCGCTGTCCGGGTCCATCACCGGCAGGGTCCCGACCGGATAGCGGGCCACACCCTTGGAATCGGTGTTGCGCGTCATCACCAGCGTGCAGAGCATGGCCGGCTGGTGGTCGCGGGCGCGGTATTCCACATGCTTCGCCTTGCCGCGGAAATCGGCCTCCTTGACCTTGGGGCGGGCGAGATCGGCCTCGAGCAGATTGTATTCGGTTAGCAGATCCGCGTTCTGCAGGCGCAGGCTCTTCTCCATGCGCCGGCTGTTGGCATAGGTCTCGACACCCACGGCCATCACCCCGGTCGCGCGCAGCGCATCCCAGACGGCGAGCCCGTCCTCATAGCGCATATGCAGCTCCCAGCCCTGCTCGCCGACATAGGAGATGCGGAAGGCGTTCACCTCCTTGCCGGCGATCCGGATCGGCTTGATCGCGGCAAAGGGGAACTTCGCGGCCGAAAGCCCTTCCGGGTCCTCGGCGACCTTCTGCAGGGTCGCCCGCGCATTCGGCCCCCAGATGCCGAGGGTGACGTATTTCTCGGTCACGTCGGTGACGGTGGCGTCGTAGCCTTTGTCCTGGGCGGTCCGGCGCATGTACTGATAATCGCGCGGGCCGGCATCGGCGCCGTCGATGACGCGGCAGCGATCGGCCATGCGGATCACGGTGAGATCGGCGCGCACCATGCCCTCATCATCCAGGAAGTGGGTATAGATCCCCTTGCCGATCATCTCCGGGCCGCCGATCTTGGCCGCGCAGAGCCATTCCATCAGGGCGACGTGATCAGGCCCCTCGACGTCGTAGATGGCGAAATGCGACAGGTTGATGATGCCGCAATCCTCGCTCATCGCCAGCTGCTCGGCATTGGAGACGCGCCAGAAATGGCGGTTGTCCCATTCGTTCTCGCGCACCGGCACGCGGTTGGCGTATTTCTGGAGGAGATGCTCGTTGGCGGCGTAGCCATGCGCGCGCTCCCAGCCGCCGAGCTCCATGAAATAGCCGCCGAGCGCCTTCTCGCGCTCCCAGAAGGGCGAGCGGCGGATATTCCGGCCGGTGGCATAGGGCTCGCGGGGATGGACAGCGGGGTTGTAGACCTTCTGCGCGGCCTCCCCGCAGCGGCCTTCGATGAACTTCTCCTGCATCTGATGGGGATAGAAGCGCGCATAGTCGATGCGGGCATGGTCGATCGCCGTGCGCCCGTCCGTCATCCAGTCGGCGACCAGCTTGCCGATGCCGGGCGCGTCCTTCACCCAGACGGCGACGGCATACCAGAGCCCGCGGACCTTCTGGCTCTCGCCGATGGAAGGACCGCCATCCGCCGTCACCTGCAGGAGCCCGTTGAAGGAGCGCCGCTCGTCATAGCCGAGCTCGGCGAGGATCGGGGTCAGCTCGATCGCCCGCTCGAGCGGCGCCATGATCTGCTCCATATCGAGATCGCGCTGCGAGGGCGAAAGCCGCGCCTGGTCTTTCTCGAGGATGTCGCGGGGATGGCACAGGCGGGGATGGGTCTCCTCGTAATAGCCCCATTCGATCTGGCCGCCCTCGACGGTCGTCGGATCGCCGGTGTCACGCATATAGGCCGAGTTGCCCTGATCGCGCAGCAGCGGCCAGCCGATATCCTTGCCCGTGCCGGCGAACTCGGTATAGGGCCCGAAGAAGGTGAGGGGATGGTCGACCGGCATGACGGGCAGATCCTCGCCCGCCATCGCCGCGATCAGCCGGCCCCAGAGACCGGCCGCGACCACGACATGATCGGCGCGGATCGTGCCGCGATGGGTGGCGACCCCCGTGATGCGGCCATCCTCGATGAGCAGCGACTGGGCCGGCGTGTTGGCGAAGGCCTGGAGCTTGCCCTGGGCGATGGCCTCATCGACCAGCTTGCCAGCGACCGTCTGCGAGCGCGGGATGACGAGCCCGGCATCGGGGTCCCAGAGCCCGCCCTGCACCAGATGCTCCTCGATCAGCGGGAATTTCTGCTTGATTTCGGCCGGGCCGATCAGCCGGGCCCGGGTGCCGAAGGCCTTGGCGGAGGCAATCTTGCGCTTGATCTCCTCCATGCGGGCATCGTCGCCGACGCGCGCGACCTCGAGCCCGCCGACGCGGGCGTAGTGGCCCATCTTCTCGTAGAAATCGATGGCGTAGAGCGTCGTCCAGCAGGAGAGGAAATCATGGCTAGTCGTGTAGCAGAAGTCGGAGGCATGCGCGGTCGAGCCGATATCGGTCGGAATGCCGGATTTGTCGATCCCGACGATGTCGTCCCATCCGCGGGCGACCAAGTGATGGGCGATGGATGAGCCCACGATCCCGCCGAGCCCGATGATGACGACCTTCGCCTTTTCCGGAAATCCGGCCATTGCAGCACCTCCCAAGGATCGTGCGCCAGACAATAGGACGGCGCGCCGCCGCCCTTGAAGCCTGTTTGCGACATTCCCGGGATACCGAGCGACAGGCAGGCGCCGCGCCCAAGTCTCGATACGGTTCGGGACACGAACTTTGTGCCCCGGCGCTCCTCCAATCGCCATGGCCGGGCTTGACCCACCCAGGGAGCATGTCGTTCGTCCGCATCCGCAGGTGGGGCTCGATAGAGTCCGCTCAACCAAAACTACAATAGCGCTATTATTTTTCGGCGACCAAAACCGCGCGAGCCCTGCCTGACTCGAATGGCGGGAGACTTGACCCTTCGGTATACTTTTGCGCCTACCTCATTTCGTCAGCGCCTGATGGAGACCACAGGTCATGGAAGTCATGACGCTCGAGTGTCGCGCTGACCGGCTGTTCGGCCGCCATGTTGACCTTGCAAGGCTGCGTGAGCGCGCGAGCCATACGGGAATGACGGCGATCGTTGGGGCCCCACAAATAGGCAAGAGTTGGGTTTTAATGGAATTGGCTCGCCAGCTGGACCGCGAAGTGGAGCAACCTTGGCTTGTAGGTTTCACGCGTTCACCCCGAGGAGCGCAAGATCCGCTTCTGCAAGTCGTAAGCGACCTCTATCAGCGCTGGCTTGCAGATGCAGGTGCCTGGGCGCGGGTGAAGGCTGTATGGGGGCAGCAGAAGGAAAAGATGCTGCCGGCCTTCGTCAAATTTGTCGGCAACCTGACGGAGAAATCCGCAAAGCTCCTTCCTGTGCTTGGTGAGGTTGGCGGCGCCGCGATCAGGGAGTCGCTAGAGGGGCTTATTGCGGCTAGGGAGGACCTGCGCACTGGACGGCTTGTCCTCTCACGACTGGAATACACTCAGGCCTTGGAGTTAGTGAACTCCGTCCTCAGGATCGCTGAGCGCCGCATCGCGTTGGTGATGGACCAGTGGGAAGAGACCCGAGACCTCGATAACCAATGCAATGCTTTTCGCGACTTTTTGCGTGAGCCGGAGCAGTGGCCCGGCTGTCACATCTTTCTCGGCGTCAGACTCGGCACCGATGCGGCCAACGCATTGCGCGATCTGTGTATCGAGTACCCGGGTACGGCATGCATATACCCCCTGTTTGCCGTCAGGGATCGTGAGACAGAAGGGGC
>DATFRE010000284.1:0-2416 GCA_035263545.1 Dongiaceae bacterium | reverse complement strand
GGCGGGTACTACTCGCTCGCCACCCTCGGCGCCAAGCATGTGATCGACGGAGCCCTGCCGCTGGTGCTGGCGGCGATCGCGCGGATGCCAGATGCCGCCGCGCCTTTCGTCTTCGCCGATATGGGGACGGCGGATGGCGGCACCTCCCGCGACCTGGTCGCACGGATGATCGAGGCCGTGCGCCGGCGCTGGCCCGGACGCGAGATCGAGCTGGTTTATACCGACCAGGCGCGCAACGACTTCAACGCGCTGGTGGCGACCATCCATGGCCAAGCTCCTGTCGAGGGTGTCCATCCTCTCTTCTCGGCCACTTCCTTCTACCGCCAGATCCTGCCGAGCGGGGCTCTCGATCTCGGCTTCTCCGCGACGGCCATGCATTGGCTCTCCGCCAAGCCCTGCGACATCTCCGACCATGTCCAGGCGGTGGGGGCCTTCGGCGCCGAGCTCGAGGCCTTCGCCCGCCAGGGCAATGCGGACTGGCGGGTGATCCTGCTGCATCGGGCGCGGGAGCTGAAACCCGGCGGGCGCCTCGTGCTGGTCAATTTCTGCCGCGACGAGGAGGGCCGCTATCTGGGCCGCACCGGCGGCGTCGACATGTTCGCAACCTTCAACCGGCTCTGGCGCGAGCGTTTGGCGGAGGGAAGGATCTCCGAGGCCGAGTATCGCGCCATCACGCTGCCGCAGTACTACAAGACCCTCGCGGAGTTCACGCGCCCGCTGACCGATCCTGCTGATCCAGTGCATCAAGCCGGGCTTCGCCTGGAGCAGGCCGAGACGCGGATCGTCCCCTGCCCCTTCGCCGCCGAGTTCCGCCGCCATGGCGATGCCACGGCCTTCGCCAAATCCTATATCCCGACGCTCCGATCCTGGACCGAGAGCAGCTTCTTCGCCGGTCTCGCGGCCGGCCGGCCAATGGAGGAGCGCCGCCGGATCATCGATGACTACTACGCCGCCTATGAGGGCGAGGTCCGGGAACGGCCCGAGGGCCATGGCATGGACTATGTCCACGCCTATCTGACCATCGCGCGGGTGTGAAGACCCGCCCCGCCGAAGCCGGCGATGCGCCTGCCTGGACAGCGATGCGCCAGGCGCTCTGGCCCGGAGCCGACGCGAGCGAGCTGGCGGAGGAGACCGCGGCCTATTTCGCCGGAAGAGGCCCGCTGGCGACGGTCATGCTATGCGAAGCCGAGGACGGCGAGCCCATCGGCATGATCGAGCTCTCCCTCAGATCCCATGCCGATGGCTGCCGTTCATCGCCGGTTCCCTTCGTCGAGGGCTGGTATGTCGTTCCCGATGCGCGCCGCCAAGGCGTGGGGGCCGCGCTGATGGCGGCCGCCGAGGCCTGGGCGCGCGCCGGCGGCTACAGCGAGCTCGCCTCCGACACAGAGCTCGAGAACGAGGCCGGCAGCCGCGCCCATGCCGCTTGCGGATTCGAGGAAATCGGCCGGGCCATCAAGTTCCGCAAGAGCCTCAGTCGCTAAAGCGGCAGCGGTCCCTGGACCGGGGCGGATTGTCCCGATAGCATCAACCGAGGTCGAGCAGGACAGGTGTTTCATGCAGCTCGTTTATCGCGACGATGCCTATGCGCGCCAATGCATGGCGAAGGTGACCGAGATCGATGAGCGTGGCATCCGGCTCGACGCCACGGTGTTCTATCCCATGGGCGGCGGCCAGCCCGGCGATATCGGGATCCTGCGCCTTGCCGATGGAAGCGAGATTCCGATCGTCGACACGGTGAAGGGTGCGGCCGCCGATGAGGTCATCCACATTCCCGCGCCGGGCTCGAGCGTGCCGCCGGTCGGCGCCGAGGTCAGCGCCGAGATCGACTGGCCGCGCCGGCATCGGCTGATGCGCATGCATAGCTGCCTGCATCTGCTCTGCGCCGTGCTCGAGGGCGAGGTCACCGGCGGCCAGGTCGCCGATGGCAAGGGCCGCCTCGACTTCAACCTGCCGGACATCAAGCTCGACAAGGAGCAGATCGAGGCCGAGCTCAACCGGCTCATCGCCGAGGACCACAAGGTTCAGCCGCGCTGGATCAGCGACAAGGAGCTGACGGCCCGGCCGGAGCTGGTGCGCACCATGTCGGTGAAGCCGCCCATGGGACGCGGCCAGGTGCGGCTGCTGGAGATCGAGGGCGTCGATCTGCAGCCCTGCGGGGGCACCCATGTGTCCCACACCGGCGAGATCGGACCCGTCCAGGTGGTGAAGATCGAGAGCAAGGGCAAGCAGAACCGCCGCGTCAACATCGCGCTCACGGCCCCCTGATGGCAGGCTATGTGCATCCCGAAAGCCTGGTGAGCACCGCCTGGCTGGCCCAGCATCTGGCCGATCCCGATCTCAGGGTGGTCGATGCAAGCTACTACCTGCCGATGCAGAACCGCAGCGCCCGGGCCGAGTACGACCAGCGCCATATTCC
>DATFRE010000283.1:0-2088 GCA_035263545.1 Dongiaceae bacterium | reverse complement strand
GTCGGCCGACCTGCCGCAGGCATCGAGATCGGGGGTCTGTGCCCGGGCCGAGGCCAGGGCGGCGAGGCAGGCGATGGCGGCCAGGGCCGCCAGGTGGCGAAGCCGCCGGGGAGGGGCGAGATCGGTCATGGCCGGATCATGCCACGAAGCCAGCATGTTCTCCTATGGTGAAGCATCGGGGTCGTGCCGAACGCCCCTAGAAAAATGTTCGCACTGCGTCGACGATGTCATAACGCTCGTCGGCGACATAAAGCACCTGCCACTTGTCGAAGGTCGTGCAGGGATGGGAGATGCCGAATGCGACGAGATCACCGACGGCAAGTGCGCTCGTCGAAGGGCAGTCCAGGCAGCAGTGCTGGTCATAGAGTGCGGCGACCGAATGACCCGCGCCAATGGTGACGGGCGCCTCATGCAGTCCCCGGCGATACCAGAGGAGCGGCACGGGAAGCCCGGCATCCTGGCCGACATCGCGCCGTCCCATCGTAAGGATTGCCCGGCCGGGCTCCGGGCGCGATTGGAGTTGGGTCCAGATGAGGAGCGCGGGGCGGAGATCGCCGGTGGGCAGCGATCCGGGATGAGGGCCGGGCTCGGCCAGCTCGCGCGCGCGCATCGCCCGATAATGCTGCTCATAGCTCACGGAATCATGAGTCAGGTAGCAGCCGCTGCGGGTCACGATCTGGACTTCGTTGGCGAGCCGGCTCCGGGCGAAGCGGGCGGCAACGCGGTCGTAGAAGGCGGAGCCGCCGGCCGAGAGAATGACCTGCCCATCAGCCGAGAAGAGGCCTTCGCCGGCGATGGCCTCGGCCGCAGCGGTGATCGAATCGAGAAAGGCATCCACCGCCGCGGTTTCCTTGAGGACACCCTCGAACCCTTCGACGCCGCGCAAGGTCAGGCCCTCACGGCGCGCGGCGCGCGCGACCTCGAGGGCCCCTCCTAGACTGCGGCAGCCCGTGCGTCCGCCAGCCACTCCCATCTCCAGCAACAGCTGCAGCCGGGCGGCGTTGCCCGTGCGCCGGCCGGCGGCGGCGATACGCTCGATACCGGCAAGGCTGTCCACGAGCGCGTAGATCTCGAGCTGGGGCGCCTGGGCCAGCTCTCCGAAGATGGCATCGAGCTCCCCCGGGCCGATCAGCTCGTTCGCGATCAGGAGGCGGTCGAAGCCGAAGCGCCTGCAGACCATGAGCTGCTGCAGCGTGGCCACAGTGATGGCCCAGGCCCCGTCCTCGATCTGGCGGCGGAAGAGCTGGGGGGCCATGGTCGTCTTGCCATGAGGCGCGATCGAGAGCTTGTTGGCCTGGATGAAGGCGCGCATCCAGCGGCTGTTGTGCTCCAGGGCTGCGCCGCTCAGCACCGCGAGAGGGAAGGGCAGATCGCCGCGCAGCAAGTTCCAGCCTTGCTTGCCCACCGCGCCCAGGGCGATTGGGGCCGCCCGCGGGGGGATTCCCTTGATCGTGGCGGTCAGCGGCTGGGCCGCGAGGGCTTCGAAGGCATCCGCTTTTGGATCGGCGGCGAGATTCATGTCGGCAGCTCCTGGTCTATTTTCCGCCGGGTTTCAAGGACGGCGGAGTCGGCGCAGGCGTCGCCGGCTGTGTGGGCGGGGCCGCCTCCGGCTCCGGCTTGCTCGTGTCGACGAAGACCCGGCAAGCGTTGTCGACGCGTTCGTATTCGGCCGTCGTGTCGACCTTCTCCTGGGCCGCATTCGCCAATTCGTCCAGATGCAGTATCGTCGGCTTCAGCACAAGCTTCAGGGCGTCGGCGAGTTGCTTGGTCGCCGCAGCGCCATCGGCCGTCTCGACCGGTGCGAAGGAAGCGGCGAATGTCCTGATCTGCGCCTCGATGGGGGCGAAGTTGTCGCGCACGATGCCGTTATCCACGGCAACATGCTTGTATTCGTGCTCCCGGATCTCCCGATACATGCAGCTGTCCTTCGGGACCTCGGCTGCAATCTGCACGAGGCGGCGGGTGTAGCCGAACTGGACGTTAAGCGAGGTGAGATAGGCGCAGCTGTGGCCGGCATGGGTCGCGATCCTGAACTCCGCATGGAGGTCGTAGCCGAGACTTGAGCTGGAAACCCCCATGGCGTCCTCC
>DATFRE010000282.1:0-10484 GCA_035263545.1 Dongiaceae bacterium | reverse complement strand
GGAGTTCTTGACCATGCTGGGGCCCTCGGGCTCCGGCAAGACCACCACGCTTCTGATGCTGGCCGGCTTCGAGGTGCCGACCCATGGCCGCATCTTCCTGGACGGGCGGCCCATCGACAACATGCCCCCGCACAAGCGCGATATCGGCATGGTGTTCCAGAACTACGCGCTCTTCCCGCATATGACGGTGGAGGAGAACCTCGCCTTCCCCCTCCAGGTGCGCAGGGTGGGAAAGCCGGAGATCGCGGCGCGGATCAAGCGCGCCCTCGAGATGGTCCGGCTCGGGCCCTATGGCAAGCGCCGGCCGGGGCAGCTCTCGGGCGGGCAGCAGCAGCGGGTCGCGCTGGCCCGTGCGCTCGTCTTCGATCCCAAGCTGGTGCTGATGGACGAGCCGCTGGGCGCCCTCGACAAGCAGCTGCGCGAACAGATGCAGCTCGAGATCAAGCACATCCACGCCGGTCTCGGCGTCACGGTCGTCTATGTGACCCACGACCAGAGCGAGGCGCTCACCATGTCGGACCGCATCGCGGTCTTCAATGACGGGGTGATTCAGCAGCTCGCCAGCCCGGCCGATCTCTACGAGCGGCCCGAGAACGCCTTCGTCGCCCAGTTCATCGGCGAGAACAACCGGCTGCAGGGCCAGGTGACGGCCATGAACGGGACCACCTGCCAGGTGCAGATCAACGGCAGCGCCGCAATCCGGGCGCTGGCGGTCAATGTCGGTGCCGTCGGGCAGGCGACCACGCTCTCGCTCAGGCCCGAGCGAGTGAAGATCAACCCGCCCGCCGGCAGCGTCCCCAATCTGTTCAACGCCGAGGTCCGCGAGCTCATCTATCTCGGCGATCATGTGCGTACCCGCGTCTCGGTCTGCGGCCACGACAATTTCGTGGTCAAGCTGCCGAACGCGGAGGGCGCGGTCCAGTTCGAGCCGGGGACGAAGATCACCGTCGGCTGGAAGACGGAGGACTGCCGGGCGCTGGACGCGCCCTGATGCGACGGCTCCGGTTCAGCGTTGGGACCGGAGAACGACAAGAGGAGCGACAAGAACGGTTCGTCCCATGGTGGGACGGCAAAGCAGGGAGTGCACAGAGCGATGAAGAAATCTTTGATGATGGCCGGCGCGCTGACAGCGGCCAGTATGGCCGTCGCGCTGATGGTGCCGGTGACCCCGGTGATGGCGGGCGACCAGCTCAGCATCACCTCCTGGGGTGGTGCCTATCAGATGAGCCAGCGCAAGGCCTATTTCGAGCCTTACGCCAAGCAGGCGGGCGTTAAGATCACCGAGGAAGAATATAACGGCGAGATCGCCAAGATCCGTGCCATGGTCGAATCGAAGAGCGTCTCCTGGGACGCCGTCGATGTCGATACGCCGACCGCGGTGCAGGGCTGCGCCGAGGGCATCCTCGAGACGATCGATTGGAGCAAGCTCGGCCTCGATCGCTCGAAGTTCACCGGCGCCGATCTGATGGACTGCGCGGTGCCGACGATCCTCTATGCCACGGTCATCGCCTATGACAAGGACAAGCTGGCCAACGGGCCGACGACGATCGCCGATGTCTTCGACCTGCAGAAGTTCCCCGGCAAGCGCGGTCTCCAGAAGAATCCCTTCGTCAATCTCGAATGGGCGCTGATCGCCGATGGCGTCGCGGTGAAGGACGTCTACAAGGTGCTGAACACGCCCGAGGGCGTCGACCGCGCCTTCAAGAAGCTCGACACGATCAAGAAGGATGTCATCTGGTGGGAAGCCGGCGCCCAGCCGCCGCAAATGCTCGCCGACGGCAATGTGGTCATGACCTCGGCGTGGAACGGCCGTATCTATGACGCCGACAAGAATTCCGGCAAGCACTTCGCCATCATGTGGGATGCGCAGGGCCTGGACTGGGACTGGTGGGCGATCCCGAAGGGCAATCCGCGGCTGGACGATGCCTACAAGTTCATCGCCTTCGCGAGCTCGCCGGAGGCGCAAGCCGACCAGACCCACTACATCTCCTATGGTCCGGCGAACAAGGATGCGATCCCGCATGTCGATCCGGCGATCCTGCCGAATCTGCCGACGGCGACCGATCATATGAGCAATGCGCTCCTGGTCGACCCGCAGTTCTGGGGCGACAAGGGCGAAGAGTTGCGTCAGCGCTTCACGGCCTGGCTGGCCAAGTAGTGGCTTTCCGGCGCGGGAGGCTCGCCTCCCGCGCCGGATGATTTCGAGCGGATCGGACTCGGAGCATGACCAGCGTCACGGTCGACCAGATCCCGCGCACCGCCGATGGCGTGCCGCTCAAGGTCAAGCTGGAGCGGGCCGAGCGGCGGCGCAAGCTGAAGGCAGTCGGCCTCGTCCTGCCCCTGTTCCTCTTTATCTGTCTCGCCTTCGTCTTTCCCATCGGCGTCATGCTGTTCAACGGCGTTCATGACGATACGCTGTTGACACTGATGCCGAAGACCACCGCGGCGCTGCGGGACTGGGACGGCAAGGATCTCCCGGACGAAGCGGCCTATGCCGCTCTAGTGGAGGATCTGAAGGTCGCTTGGAAGGAGAAGAACGCGGCGGAGGCCGGCAAGCGAATCAACTACGAAATTCCCGGTGCCCGCAGCGACATGCTCTCCAGCGCGCGCAAGGCGAGCAAGCTCACCGCCGGCCCGTACAAACCGGCTATGATCGAGATCAACCCGGTCTGGGGACAGCCCGACATCTGGGGCGTTCTGAAGCGCGGCGGGTCAGCCTATACCTTTTATTACCTGCTCCGCTCGCTCGATTTCCAATACAACGCCGCGAGCCAGGTCATGGCGACGCCGGCGGACACCGCGATCTTCCGCGACATCTTTCTCAGGACGTTGGTCATCAGCTTCGCCGTCACGGCAGCAACGCTCCTGCTCGGATATCCCGTCGCCTATCTCCTGGCGATGCTGCCGCTGCGGATCAGCAACCTCCTGATGATCATGGTGCTGCTGCCCTTCTGGACCTCGCTCCTGGTGCGTACTACGGCCTGGGTCGTGCTGCTGCAGCAGCACGGCGTCGTCAACGATCTGCTGATGACGCTGCACATCATCTCCCAGCCGGCTGATCTGATCTTCAACCGCATCGGCACGGTCGTCGCCATGACCCATATCCAGCTTCCCTTCACCCTGCTGCCGATCTACAGCGTGATGAAGACGATTCCGCCGAGCCATGTGCGCGCCGCCCGCTCCCTGGGCGCCGGGCCCTTCTACGCCTTCTGGCGGGTCTATTTCCCCCAGAGCGTGCCGGGCATCGGTGCGGGGTGCCTGCTGACCTTCATCCTCTGCCTCGGCTACTACATCACCCCGGCGCTGGTGGGCGGGCCGACGGATCAGATGATCAGCTACTTCGTCGCCCGCTATACGAACCAGGAGCTGAACTGGGGCATGGCCTCGGCGCTTGGCGCCATCCTGCTCGCGGCGACGCTGATTCTCTACTACGTGTACAACAAGCTCATCGGCGTCGACCGGATCAAGCTGGGGTAGGAGAGCATGGCCGTTCCCGCCTATGCCACGCCGGCCGAACGCATCTGGTACTATGTGCACCGCCTGATCTGCGCGCTGGTGCTGCTGTTCCTGATCTCGCCGATCCTGGCCATCATGCCGCTCTCCTTCAACTCCGTGCCCTTCTTCACCTACCCCATGCCGGGCCTGTCGCTGCGCTGGTACCAGGACTTCTTCCTGACCGACCGCTGGCAGGGGGCGCTCAGGAACTCGATCATCGTCGCCTGCAGCACGACCGTGCTGGCAACGACGCTGGGCACGCTCGCGGCACTCGGCCTCAGCCGGTCTCACTTTCCTTTCCGGACCGCGGTGATGAGCCTGCTGATCTCGCCCATCGTCGTGCCGGTGGTGATCACCGCCGTGGGCATGTATTTCTTCTATGCCGATATCGGGCTGCTCAATACCTATACCGGGCTGATCCTGGCCCATACGACGCTCGCGGCGCCCTTCGTGGTCATCACCGTGACCGCGACGCTCATGGGCTTCGACCATTCGCTCAGCCGCGCCGCCGCGGGCCTCGGTGCGCCGCCCCATGTCGTGTTCTTCAAGGTGATCATGCCCCTCATCCTGCCCGGCATGATTTCCGGCGCGCTCTTTGCGTTCGGGACCTCCTTCGACGAGGTGGTGGTCGTGCTCTTCGTGGCGAGCCCCGAGCAGCGCACGCTGCCCAAGGTGATGTTCGCCGGCATCCGCGAAATGATCAGCCCCACCATCACCGCCGCGGCCACTGTGCTGATACTCGTCTCGGTCGCCATGCTGACCACGGTCGAGATGCTGCGCCGGCGTTCCGAGCGGCTCCGGGGAATCAGAAACTAGCCCGGAGCGTGGTCCCGTGGGCCATGGTCCCTTGGCGGCGCGTCCTGCCGCCGCTCGACATAGGCGGCCCGCCAGACCACCACTCCCGCGATCCCGCCGGCGAAGGAGATGGCAGGGGATCGACCGCGAACGCCACATCGCCAATGAAAGTGAGGGCCATGCCCAGAGCGAAGGCCGCGCGCCAGTTCCGGTAGCTGAGCCGGTGCAAGATCCACCAGCCGGGCAGCCCCAGGGCCACGATGCCCACGGAAAAGGCGATGAAGGTCTCGACCAGGTGACAAGCAGCGAACCCGTACAGGTGTCTGCAGGTAGGGCCGGAGGATGCGGCCGACCGATAGCTGAGGCGGCGTTGGTCATGACGGACGTCGGTTCAGACATGGAAGCACGCGAGCAATTGCAACCGCAGAGTCGTGCCGATCATATGCCGTCCGCCTCTTGCCGCCATGATCATGATCGCACACTGCGGTCACGGAGGTGCCGAAGCGCTGAGACGGTCCGAGAGGGCGCTGACTTCGCGCTTCCAGTCAGCGAAATCCTCCGTGTTCTCGTCATTCTCCGCCATGATCTTGAAATGCTCGGCGAGAATTCGCCGGATTGCCTCCCGGGCCTTTTCGACAAGCGCCGGGGAAACTTTCACTCGGGAGGTTTTGACCCAGGAGTCGATGTCCTCCGTGTAGGCGTCCTGCTGACCGAAGGCGCCGAGCAGGCGCGCGATGATATCTGCCGCGGCGAGAGCTTCGTCGGCCTCCGAGACTTCGAGATATCTGTCTCCTGAGGAAACGACCCGATCAAGCGCCTGCTCTACCGCGGCGAGGCCGCCGCCATCGACAACGACGTATTTGAAGTCGCATGCATAGTCGTTTTCGAAAATCCCAAATCCCCATCGACCCATGACGGACTCCTGAAACAATTCCTTCCCGGTCAGCCGGTGCGCGCCGGCAGCCGCACCTCGCTATGAGTCATCCGGACCATGGTGCCTGCTGCCTCGAGGCGGCCTTCAAGCACGAGCTGGCGCAGCCGGCCCGCAAGCACTGGCCAGCCGATACCAATCTTCTCTTCCTGCAACTTGTCGAGGGTGTCGCCGATCACCCCAGCGCATTTGCGTTGCTTCCTGTCGCAGCAGGCGATCAAGATTTCATCGAAGACGGCGATTGGGGCAGAGACGAACTTTCGGCGCTTCAGAAGGCGGAGCGGGGCGTTTTCGGTCCGGAGCTTCTCCCAGGTCTTGCGATGGCGCTGGCGGGCCTCGGGAGTCAGCGGCACCGCCGCATCCCAGAGCTCATTCTGCAGCACCTGCCAGGGGCGCAGATGGCCGAGGCTCGGCAGCCGCCGGACGACCCGGTGGCCGGGCAACCGGCATTCGATTTCGAGCTCCGTCAGATCGACGACGTCGCAGGGACTCTCGTCATCGAGGCGCGAGACGAACTCCAGGTAGCCCGCATATTCGTCGCCACAATGCCGCGTCATCCAGACGATGCGTCGGCGGCCGGTGGAGAGCGCCGCCTTCCAGGATCCGGCCGTCCTCACGAACCGGCGTTTCTCATGGGGCTGCAGCCTGAACTCCCGCCTGGCCCAGGCCCAGCGCGCTAGGGGATCCGGCGGGTTGATGGGCCCGTAGCTGAGACCGTCCTCGAAGAGGGCGATCTCGTCGGGCCGGGACATGACCCAGATGTCCTTGGCGAGCGTCTCGGCGCCGTGGCGATCAAAGACGATGTGAAGCGTGGGCTCTGGCATCCACATTCCGCAAGTAATGCGGAATGTTCATTCCGATTCAAGCAACCTTAGGTTGCAAAATGCGAGACCGCGGCTAGGCGAGCACCTGGTACTGGATATCCGTGATCTGCCGGTTGGCGCCGTTGATGGGCAGAATGTCCTGGGGACAGGCGGACATGGCGACGATGCAGTCCATCTCGGCGCGCAGGATCACATAGTCGCCGGGCTTGGAGAGCGGCTCGCCCCAGCTCGTCTTGCCCTCCTTGTCGACGGGGATGTTCATCCAGAGATTGAGCGGGCTCGGCACCTCGGAAACGGCGAGGCCGATCTGGCGCATGCCGGCACGCAGATTGTCGGTGCAATTGTCGTGATAGGTGGTGCAGCCCAGCAGCCCGTAGCGGTAGTCGTCGCAGGCGGCGATCAGCGTGTCATGGATGCCGGGCGAGGTATCCGCCTCGAAGAACAGGATCGGTCGCCGGCGATTGGTGATCAGATGGTGGCCCTGGCGCGGGAAGATCGTGCCGATGGTGGGGCGCATATGCTCCATCGACATGAACTCGCCGAGATCCTCCGCGTTGAAGGCCCAGGTATCGCAGACCTGCGTTCCCGCAACGTTGACGATCTTGATGGCCTGGCCCCTGGTCAGGCGCTGGGCACGCCCGCGCCGGGCCGGCACGGTCTTGATCTCGTTGGCTTCCGACATGGCTTCGATCCTCCCTGTGACAACCGCCATCTTACACGCGATGCGCGGCCGCTGCAGGGCTCACGGCTTAAGGCATCGGCGAAGCGGCGAGAAATCCATCGCCATGAGCGGGGCCTCTCGGATAAGAGGGAGCGATGAAAACCATGGTCAAGGGTCCCGATGCCGCGACCCTCTTCTGGGACGGGCTGGCGGAAGAGCTTTCCGCCTGGCAGGCGAGCGGCCGGGTCGCGACCTTCTGGTGGCGCGACGATGATGCCGTGGCCGCCAGCCCGGCGCTGGCGCGGCTGGTCGCCCTCAGCGCCGCCACCGGGGTGCCGGTCGCCATCGCCGCCGTTCCCAAGCTGATCGAGCCGAGCCTTCCACCCGCGCTGGCGGGGCAGCCCAATGTTTGGCTGCTGCAGCATGGCTTCGCCCATATCGATCACGCCAAGGGCCTGGGTGAAGGAGCCTGGGAGCTGGGCGCGCACCGGCCTCTCGCGACCGTGCTGGCGGAGCTGGAGGCCGGCCGCGAGATCATGGGCGACCTCTTCGGTGCCCCATTCCTGCCCGTGATTGCCGCTCCCTGGAATCACATCGATCCGCGGCTGATGCCGGGGCTCGCTGCCCGCGGCTTCCTCGGCGTCTCTTCCTATGGCGAGCGTCCTCTCTTCCCACCCCTCGCCGATTTCGTGGAGGCGAACATTCACTTCGATCCGTCCAGATGGAAGGCCGGCGCGCGCTTCCGTGGCGAAACGGCGGCACTCGAGATGATCGTCGGGCATCTTCGCCGCCGCCGGTCGGGGGAGGCGCAGCCGGACGAGCCTACCGGAATCGTCTCCCATCATGCCGCCCTCGATGAGCCCTCCTGGCGCTTCCTGGCCGATCTCTTCCGCTTCGTCGCACAGCATCCGGCCGGGGGCTGGCATTCGCCGAAGCAGATCTTCTCTCCCGGCGCCCCATGAGCAAGCCCAAGGTCCGCCCCGCGGTCGCCGCGGACATCGATGCCGTCTGCCGCCTGCTCCATGAGCAGATGAACCGGCGCCTGCTACCGGAGCGCTGGCGGCGGATCACGAGCTATGGCTGGTTGGCAGAGAAGCCGGATTTCGGCCGCGTCGTCGATGACGGCGGAAAAGTGGTGGGCTTCGTCGGCTCGGTCTATGCCGACCGCGAGATCGCCGGCCGGCGGGAGCGCGTGGTGAGCATGTCCTCCTGGTACCTCGACAAGGCCTATCGCGGCCAGGGCCTGGGCTTCGAGCTCATGCGCTCGGCGACGGAGGACGAGGAGGCCAGCTACACCATGATCACGGTCTCGCCCCGCAACCTCGCCATGCTGCCGCGGCTCGGCTATCGCCTGCTCGATCGCGACAGGCGCGTATGGTCGGCATCGGGAAAACCCGCCGATGGACTCGCGATTGAGCAGCAGCCGGAGCGCATCCTGGAAGAGGTCGATGCGGCGCAGCGCCGGATGCTCCAGGATCATGCGGGCCTGCCCGTCTATCCGGTGCTGATCTCCGCCGCGGAAGGGCAGTGCCTTGCGGTCTTCTCGGTCAAGAAGAAGGGTGACGACGTCACCTATTTCGATGTCCTGCATCTTTCCGACGGCGCCTTCTTCGTCCGCCACGCCCAGGCCATCGCCGATGGGCTCCTGCCGCCGGGCAAGTCGTTGCTGGCGGCGGACACCCGGCTCCTCTCCGGCGCGAGCGGCGGTGCGATCGAGGTCATGCCGGTCGCCCGCTACTACAAATCGAAGCGCCTCGCGCCGGGCGAGGTCGACAACATGTATTCGGAGCTCCTGCTGCTCGATCTGAAGCTGGACTGAAGCGCAACTGCCCGAGAGCTCTACAGCCGGCCCGCCTCGATGATGCGCTTCAGGAAGGCGCGGGTGCGTTCTTCCTTGGGATTGCCGAAGATCTCGGCGGGCGGGCCTTCCTCATGGACGCGTCCGTCATAGAGGAAGCAGATCTTGCTCGCCACCTCGCGGGCGAAGCCCATCTCATGGGTGGCGAGCAGCATCGTCATGCCCTCCGCCGCCAGGTCACGAACGATGCTGAGCACTTCGGAGACCAGCTCGGGATCGAGGGCCGAGGTGATCTCGTCGAGCAGCATCACCATGGGACCCATGGCGAGGGCGCGCACGATCGCGACGCGTTGCTGCTGCCCGCCGGAGAGTCGATCGGGATATTCCTTCGCTTTATGCGCCAGGCCGATGCGCGTCAGCAGCGCCATGGCCTTGGCCTCGGCCTCCCTGCGGTCCTGGCGCAGCACCCGCAAAGGGGCGAGGGTCACGTTCTCCAGCACCGTCATATGCGGGAAGAGATTGAAGCTCTGGAAAACGATGCCGACATCCCGGCGGAGCGCGTTGACGTCGACCCCCGGGCCGGTCATGCGATCGCCATGGATGCGGATCTCGCCCTGCTGGATCGTCTCGAGCCCGTTGATGCAGCGAAGCAGGGTCGATTTTCCGCAGCCGGAAGGCCCGATCAGGCAGACCACCTGATGCTCCTCGACCGAGAGCGACAGGCCTTTGAAGACCGGATGGTCGCCGAAGCGCTTGTGGATGTCGCGGATCTCGAGCAGGGCCATCGGCCGTCCTAGCTGCCGCCGGCGCGCATCCGGCGCTGGTCGCGCTCGACCAGCCGATCGACGAGGCGCGCCTGAGGAATCGTGATGACCACGAACAGGATCGCCACCGTCGTCACCGCGGAAAGATTGAAATGGTTGCTGGCGATGATCTTCGCCTGGTTGAAGGCATCGATGGTGCCGATGACGTTGACCAGAGCCGTGTCCTTCTGCAGGCCGATGAAGTCATTGAGCAGCGGCGGGATGATGCGCCGCACCGCCTGGGGCACGATGACGTAGCGCAAGGTCTGCGTGTAGGAGAGGCCGAGGGAGCGGGCGGCGGCGGTCTGGCTCCAATGGATGCTCTCGATGCCGGCGCGGTAGACCTCGCCGACATAGGCGCCGTAGGTGAGCGTCAGCGCCATGATGCAGAAGGTCTCTTGCGAGAAGTTGTTGAGGAGCGGCAGGCCGGTAAGCGGCACGCCGAAGCCGATCAGGTAGATGTTGATGATCGCCGGGAGGCCGCGGAAGACATCGGCATACAGGGTGGCGATGACTCGGATCGGCTTGCCCGCCGCCCCGGGCGCCAGCCGCGCGACGGCGACGACGAGGCCCCAGATCAGGACCAGCACCTCGGCGACGCAGAAGATGTAGACATTGGTCCAGAAGGCGTCCAGCACCAGCCAGAATGAGCTGGCGATGAGCGGCAGCAGGAAGAAGGTCCGGCTGACCGCGAGATCGTTGGCGATCAGGAACTGGACGAAGATCAGCAGCGTCGCGAGGGCGCCCGCGAAGCCGAAGGTGAACCAGGCGAGGTCGCGCGAGGCGGCCGAGGCGACTCGGGCGGCGATGATATGGCCCTCGGCCAAGGCGGTGCGGCCATCCCGGGCGGCCTTCAAGCTGCGCGCAGCGGGCAGCAGCAGGGCCATGACGCCGATGCCGAGGATCACTAGAAGAATATCGGTATAGACGCTGCCGACCTTGAGCTCGGCCAGCGCGCTCCGCACACTGTTCAAGGTGACCCAGCTTGTGGCGATCAGAAGCAGGGCGACGAGCAGGGCGGTGGTCGCCCAGCTCGTCGCTTCCTTGGGCGGCGAGGCGGCGCGGAAACGGCGGCTGCCGCTGCGGGACGCCTCGGCAGAAGACGGCGGAACGCCGCCGACGGAGCTCATCGTCCGTCCTGTTCAGGCCCTGCCGCGCTCCCCGCTAGGTTCCCGGC
>DATFRE010000281.1:0-4124 GCA_035263545.1 Dongiaceae bacterium | reverse complement strand
CGGCGGACCCTTGCTGCCGAAGAATTCGCTCAGATCCTGCAGGTCCTCGGGCCCGCGCTGGAAGGGACGGCCGTAATGGGCCGCCAGGGCCTCCAGATCGCCGCGGAATCGGCCCGGCAGCAGCACCCGATCGGCCCGGATCGGCGCGGGAAGCCGGCGGCGGATGATATCGCCCGTCATCAAGGCCGCGACCTTCACCCCGATATCGACGATCTCATGGGTGAAGTCCGCGGGCGCCATGCGGGCGAGCAGCTTGGTCAGCCGCGGCTTCGCCAAGCGGCCCGTCAGGAAAAGAATATGCTCAGGCTTGCTCATCGGCAGAGAGCAGCGTACCGGTGAGCCGTCCCTGGGCCAAGGCTGCGGCGAAGGCCGGCGCGCCGGCCGCCTCCAGGCAGCGGCACTCGATTCCGGTGCCTGCGAGGAAGCGCGGCAATACGGGGTCGACGATCCCGACTTCGGCAAGCTCGGCGGCCGGGACCCGTTCCATCGGCAAAGCGGCGGATTTCACCAGCAGGACCTGCGCCAGGCCCAGCTTGCGTGCAAGCCAGACCGCGAGGCTGTCCGAGGTCACCTCCCAGCTCTCGGGAATGTCCGGCGCATCGAAGCTCATGCGGGCGGGGAGCCAGATCGGTGTGGCGCCGGCCCGGGCGGCAGCCTTGATCTCGGCCCGGCCCGCGGCAAGACGCAGCCCCGGCTCGAGCGCCGCCAGCATGATGGCATATTGCTCCATGGCCAGGATCGCCATCCGATGAGCGGCGCGGTCGTCGAAAGGCGTTGTCTCCTGGGCGACGCGCACGGCATCGGCGAAAGGTCCGCCGCCGGCCACGATGACGGCGGCACCCCGGCTCGCAGAAAGGGTCGCGAGCCAAGTCGAAAGATGCGGCGAGGCCATGAGGCTGCCGCCGAGCTTCACCACCACAACTGGCTTGGTGCCGCGCGTTTTCGAAGGCATGGTTTTTTCCGCCACGCCTCAATTCTGACGCCGCCGTTCAATCTCCACGCCCACGCTCGCTTCAGGCTCGACGTCGAGCTTCTCGATCATGACGCGGGCCTCGAGCACGCGGGGGTCGGTCAGGCAGATATCGGCGATCGCCTCGGCCAGGGTTTCCACCAGATTGATATGGCCGCCTGCGGCCAGCCGCTTGATCTCGCCCAGGATCTGGTCATAGGAGAGGACATTGGCGATGTCGTCATTGCGTGGCGCAAGATCGGGCAATACGCGCATGCTGACATTGATGCGCACGCGCTGCGGACGCAGCTTCTCGTGAGCATAGACGCCGATGCGGCAGAGCAGCACAAGGTCGCGGATGAACATCCGATAGGGACGGGCCCGCTCACCGGGATTCTCGGGCACCGTCATCTGATCCGCCAGCAACCTGACGATCGACATGGCATATCGCGTCCTTCCACCGCCTTCACCATTGGCTCGATCAAGGGCAAGCGTTGCAAGCGTAGCAAATCCAGCTGCCTTTCGGTGAACGGTCCGGCGGCGCTCATGTTCCCGCCATCCCTTCGAGCAGGCGGGGATGTCGGGCGAGGAGCTTCGCGACTGCCGCCTCGATCCCGGCCGCGCCGCGCTCACCGGGCGGCGGCAGATCGGGCCGCCAGTCGAGCGCGGCCCGGCCGGGGGAGCGGGTGAGAAAAAGAAGCCGCGTGCCCAGGACCACGGCCTCGCGCAGGTCATGGGTCACGAAGATCGCGGTCATCCGCCGGCTGCGCCAGAGCCGTGTCACCAGGTCCCGCAGATGGTTGGCCGCCGGCATGTCCAGCGAGACGAAGGGCTCATCCATCAACAGCAGCTCCGGCGCCACCAAGAGGGCGCGGGCAAGCGCCACCCGGCGCTGCATGCCGCCGGAGAGCTGGCCGGGATAGGCGTCGGCGAAACCGGCGATATCCACCTCCTCGAGCAGGGCAAGCGCCCGCTCGCGCGCCACCGCGCCCCCTAGTGCGGCGACCAGCAGCATATTGTCCAGCACCGTGAGCCAGGGCATCAGGCGCGGCTCCTGGAAGACGATGGCCGAATGCAGGCCCGGAGGCAGGCTGAGCCGCCCCGTGAAGCCGCGGTCGAGGCCGGCGAGGATGCGCAGCAGGGTCGTCTTGCCGCTGCCGGAGGGGCCGACGAGGCAGAGGAACTCGCCTTCCTCGACGGTGAGATCGAGACGGTCGAGGGCGAGATGGGCCGGAGGCCCCGGGAAACGCCGCGTGAGCTCCGTGACCGAGATGCTCATCGCCGGCGCCAGGCGGTGACCCGCCGCTCGAGGGGGACCAGCATCCCCCACTCGATCAGCAGCACGATGACGATGAAGGCGACGGTATAAGCGAGGATGCCGGCGATATCGAAGTAGTTGAACAGGGTGCGGATCTCGAAGCCGACACCGTTCGGCCGCCCTAGCAGCTCGACCACCAGCACCAGCTTCCAGATCAGGGCCAGCCCCGAACGGGCCGAAGCAAAGAGCCCCGGATAGAGCTGCGGCAGATAGATGCGCAGGAAGATGCGCCCGCGCGACAGGCGGAAGGCCTGGCCGACCTCGATCAGGGACCGGTCGAGGCTGCGCGCCTCCTCGCGCATGATAGTGGCAACCAGCGGGATCTTGTTGACCGCCACGGCCAGGATCGCCGCCACGTCATTGAGGCCGAACCAGACATAGCAGAGCACCATGACCACCAGGGCCGGGAGGTTGAGGGCGATGATGAGCCAGGCGTCCAGAAGGCGATCGGCCAAGGGTCTGCGTCCCATGAGGATGCCGATGGCGGCACCACAGGCCATCGCAAGGACGAAGGCGACGGCGACGCGATAGAGCGTCATCCCCAGATTGAACAGAAGCTCGCCGCTGCGGAAGGCGGCCAGCAGGGCTTGGCCGACCTCGGCGGGCCCCGGCAGGACCCGCGTGCCGAGGATCAGCGTGGCCGCTTCCCAAGCCAGAAGCAGCAGGACGAAGGAGCCAAGCCGCAGCCAGAAATGGCGGCGGGTGGGCGCATGTGTCGGCGGAGCGGGCGCTCCAGGCGGCGGGGCGCCGGGAACCAGAGCCATGGGTATCGACGCTACCGGGAGAATCCAGTCCAGAATGTGCCGGGCGCAAGGGAGCGGTCACCACCGGCCGGCGCGGTGCCTACCGCTTCGACGATGGCACTATAGGCCCGCGCGGCGGCTTCGGCATCAGCGGGGCTCCAGCCTTTGGGGATGCCGCGGCGATAGCTCTCCTTCAGCTCGCGGAACAGAGCGTCGTCGGAGGCATCCATGAGCGGGCGAAGGGCCTCCCATTCTGCATCGGAGGTGGCGAGCCGCTGCTTCGCCTCGAAGGAAGCGGCAAGGAAATCGCGGATGAGCGCGGGGTGGTCATTGGCAAAGGACTCGTGGAAGACCCAGCCCAGCAGCGGCGGGGGACGCTCGATGCCAAGGGCGGGCAGGATCGTGGTGATGGGCAGGATTTCATGGAAGCCCACTGCCTTTAGCCGAGCGTTGAACTGCCAGAAATTGGCGACGGCATCGAGCTTGAGGTCGAGGGCCAGCCGGTTCAGCAGGGGTGGCGCCCCGAAATTCATGTCCGCCGTCTTGGCGAGATCAAGCCCGGCCGTTTTCATGGCGTAGGCGCGCAGCAGAAGCCAGGTCTTGTCCGTTGGCCCGCCGCCGATGCCGAGCTTTTTCCCACCGAGATCGGCAACCGAGGCGATCGGCGAATCCGGCGGGACCATGACGCCACCAACCGCGAGCGAGTGGGCGACGAAGGTCGGATCGCCACCCTTCCAGCGCTGGTGGGAAACCCAGAACCAGTCGGTCACGATGAGATCCACGCTGCCCGAGAGCAGCGCCAGGCTCGCCGCGTCCTTGTCGGCGAGCCGCAGTGTGGTCAGGTGGAAGCCATGGCTCTGGTCGAGCTTGTTGCGGCGTATGACGTCCAGCTCCCAATCGACGCTGCCGAAAGAAAGGACGCCAACGCGCACCTCCGGCGTATCGGCGAACGCGGCCCTGAAGCTCAGGGAGACGCCGACGAGAATGAGCGACAGGCCCAGGACCAGTGCGCCAAGACGGCGCCTGCCCTGGGGCCAGCCTGGCGGCCCGTGCCGGCCGCTTTCCTCAGGGCAAGGGATTGCCCTGTGCATCCAGCATGGGAACGCCATAATCC
>DATFRE010000280.1:0-9092 GCA_035263545.1 Dongiaceae bacterium | reverse complement strand
CATGGGGGCAGCTTCCGCACCATGTAGAAGAGGGGGCTGCCTATCGGGCGGATGGTATCATTCTACCCGTTCGTGCGGGGATGGAGTGGAATGTGGTATTATGATACCGCATCGCTAAGCCTATGGGACAGGCTCATTTTTCCGTTGACGGCGAGCGGAATATCACGATACTGCGCCGCCGACCCAAAAACCGACCAGCGGTTCACCGGAGATCATGAAGACCCAATCCCTGAAACCTGCCGACGTCACCCGGAGCTGGCATCTCGTCGATGCCGACGGGCTGGTGCTCGGCCGGCTTGCCTCGATCATCGCCATGCGACTGAGGGGCAAGCACAAGCGGGGCTATACGCCCCATGTCGACTGTGGCGATTTCGTCGTCGTGGTCAATGCGGAGAAGGTGCGGCTGACGGGCCGCAAGCTGACTGACCGCAAGTTCTATTGGCACACCGGCCATCCCGGCGGCGTCAAGGAGCGGACGATGGGCCAGATCCTGTCGGGCGCCCATCCCGAGCGGGCCATCATCAAGGCGGTGGAGCGCATGGTACCGCGCGGACCTCTGGGGCGCGAGCAGATGCGCCATCTGAAGGTCTATGCCGGGCCGAGCCACCCCCATGAGGCCCAGCAGCCGGTGACGCTGGACGTCGCCGCGATGAACCGCAAGAACAAGAGGATTGCCGCGGCATGAGCACCGAGACCCAGACCCTGACCGACCTGAAAGACCTGCGCGCCGCCACCCAGGCGGCAGAGCCGGCCGCCGAGGCCCGCGAGCCGCAGATCGATGCCCAGGGCCGCTCCTACGCCACGGGTCGGCGCAAAAACGCCGTCGCCCGCGTCTGGCTGAAGCCCGGCAGCGGCAAGATCACCGTCAACGGCCGCGAGGGCGCGATCTATTTCGCGCGTCCAGTGCTGCGCATGATGATCGCACAGCCCTTCGGCGTGACCAATCGCCTGGGCCAATATGACGTCGTCGCCACCGTCACCGGCGGCGGGCTCTCCGGCCAGGCCGGTGCCATCCGCCATGGCATCAGCCGGGCGCTGACTCATTACGAGCCGGCGCTGCGCGGCGCGCTCAAGGCTGGCGGCTATCTGACCCGCGACAGCCGCGTGGTGGAGCGCAAGAAGTACGGCCGCGCCGGCGCGCGACGCAGCTTCCAGTATTCGAAGCGCTGACCTGCAGCCTCCTTCGAGGCGGAATGGGCTGCATGGAAATGCAGCCCATTTTTTTTGTTTGCCGTCACGAGGAGACAGCGCAGTGTAGGCTACAAGATCCGGGTTTCTCCGACCTCGCAGACATGACGATGGGCATTGGGTGATGGCGGGACAGGCCGCAAAAGGGGCTCCTATGATGCTGAACCGGCGTAACATCCTTGCACTCTCCGGTGCCGGCCTTGCCGCCGGCCTGATCCCGGCCGGGCGTGCCCTGGCGGCGGACATCAATTCGCTGCTGCTGGTCGAGCCGATGGGCAAGCCTTTCATGACCCGCACGGCCTTCGAGCTCCTGGTTCCAAAGCTGAAGCAGGAGTTGAACTGCGAGGTGACCGTCCAGACCATTCCGGGTCATGACGGCTACGACGCCATCCACGCGATCCTCGGCTCCAAGGCCGATGCGCCGCAGCTCTGGTCCGGCGCCATCATGGCCACCCAGCTTGCCGCGAGGATCTACAAGGAAGAAATCCGCCTCGAAAGCCTGACGCCAATCGTGAAGCTGAGCAACGGGTTCTCCGTGACTCTCTTCACGAAGCGGGGCGGCCCGCTGAAATCCTGGTCCGATATCGCCGCGCTCAAGCCGCTCAAGGTCGCCAGCCTCATGCGGGCGATCTCGACCAGCTGCAGCCGATCGTCAGCTTCGGCGCACAGCGCAATGCCATGCTCAGTCAGACGCCAACCTTGGCGGAGATCACAGGCAATCCGAAGCTGGCCTTCACCGAGAGCTTCGGAATCTTTGGCCCCCCGAAGCTCGATCCCGCGGTCGCGGAGCGCCTGGTCAAGGGCTTCGTGTCGGCCGGCCAGGATCAGGAGGTGATCGATGGCGCGGAGGCGGCAGGCCTTCCACTGGCGATCAGCGGCCCGGAAGTGCTGGTCGATAACTTGAAGCGCAATGAGAGTGTGCTGAATCGGATCCTCGGATAGGTGTCGTGCTGCGGCAGGAGGCAGTGAATCCATGAGTCTCCATCGGCGGAGCGTTCTCGGATTGGCGGGAGGCGGGCTGCTGGCGAGCTTCGCTCCCCTCCGCCAGGCCCAGGCTCAGCAGATCCAGAGCCTCAGGCTGGTCGAGCCGCTGGGGAGGCTCTCCGTCGTCTGGACGGCCTTCGATTTCGTCCGCTCGGGGCTGCAGCAGGATCTGAAGTGCGATGTCAGTCTCGAGACCGTCCCCGGCCATGATGGCTTCGATGCCATCCGCGCCATCCTGGTCCCCAAGCCCGGCGTCCCGGCGCTCTTCGGCTCCGCCGTCATGGGCACGCAATATGCCGAGGGCCTCCTGAAGTCGGAGATCCACATCGAAAGCCTACAGCCCATCGTCAAGCTGACGAACGGGTTTTCCGTCGCTCTCTTCACCAAGCAGGGCGGACCGCTCAAGAGCTGGGCGGACCTCGCCACCGTCAAGCCGCTCAAGGTCAGTTGCCTCGAGCGGGCCACCGCCTCCTATGTCGCCGAGCTGATGGTGGAGCGCAAGGGCCGTATCGCCACCGCCGTCACCTTGCGCGACACGATCCTGGACGTGGTGGAGGATGTGACCGCGGGAAGTTCCGATGCCGGCATCATCCCGACGAACCTCCTTA
The DNA here is from genome assembly GCA_035263545.1 of Dongiaceae bacterium. Taxonomy (GTDB): domain Bacteria; phylum Pseudomonadota; class Alphaproteobacteria; order Dongiales; family Dongiaceae; genus DASXQK01. The sequence goes on along the minus strand of DATFRE010000280.1, from coordinate 6,312 downwards.
GCCAGCAGCTCGATCGGCTGCACCCGATCGTGACCTTCGGCGCGGCGCGGAACGCGGTTCTGAACCAGACTCCGACCTTCGGGGAGCTCGTGGGCAATCGGAAGCTTGCCTTCACGGAGAGCGTGGGCGTGCTCGGGTCTCACAAGCTTGCGCTGGATGTGGCGAACCGGCTCACCGACGCTTTCATGACCGCAGGCTCGGATCCCGACGTCATCGACCGCGCCGAGGCGGAGAATTTCCCGCTTGCGGTCAGCAGGCCCGAGATCCTGGTGGAGACGATGAAGCGCAACCGGCGCGTGCTGCAGCGGATTCTCGGCTGAACGAAATAGGACCTCGGCCCGTGAAACGCGGGAGGAGGGAGGGGGAACCATGAAGCTCGATCGGCGCGGCATTCTCGCACTGTCAGGGGGAGCCTTGCTCGTCGGCCTCGCACCCCGCCTCGTCCGGGCCCAGCAGATGCAGCGCCTGCGGCTGATAGAGCCGCAGGGCAGGCCCTCGCTGATATGGGGCATGTTCTATCTGCTGCAGCCCGGGCTGCAGCAGCTGCTGAACTGCCCTGTCGGCCTAGAGACCATCCCGGGCCTGAACGGCTTCGAGGCCATTCATGCGGTGCTGCAGAGCAGCGATGACGATGTCGGCCTGTTCGGCGCCGAGGTCATGTCGACGCAATATTCTGAGAAGACCGATATCCGGCTCGAGAACATGACGCCGATCGCCAAGCTCATGAACGGATTCTCCGTCGCCCTCTTCACCCGGCGCGGAGGGTCCACGACCTGGGGGCAGCTCGCGGCCATCAAGCGGCCGATGCAGGTGAGCACCCAGGGATACGCGACGGCCACCTACATCGCCGCGCTGATGATGCAGCGCAAGGGCAAGCTTCCCGTTCATATCAACCTCAGGCGGACGATCGACCAGGTGATCGGCGATGTGAATTCGGGCCAGAGCGATGTCGGTCTGCTGCCGACCATCATCGTCGCGCGTAACCAGGACCAGTTTCAGCCGATCCTCACCTTCGGTGCCGAGAAGAGCGCCATGCTGAACGGCTTTCCCACCTTCTCCCAGGTGACGGAGAATCCCAAGCTCTCCTTCACCGAGAGCATCGGCGTTTTCGGCTCGCCGCAGCTCTCGCCGGACCTTGCGGCCCGGCTCACCAATGCCTTTATCTTGGCGGGCAACAATCCGGATGTTCAGGATCAGGCCGAGGCGGCCGATGTCCCGCTGGCGCTCAACCGGCCGAATGTGCTGGTGGCGACGATGGAGCGCAACAAGCGGGTGCTGGAGCGGATACTGGGATAGGGACGGAATTGCGGGTGACGCAAGAAAGGATGGCCGCTTCGGCGACCTCCTGCTAGGAGAGACAGATGACGACGGCGAACAAGCTCAGGATCGGCATTCTCGGGGCCAGCGGCTATACCGGGGCCGAGTTGCTGCGCCTGCTGGCGCTCCATCCCGGGATTGACATCCGCCTGCTGACCGCCGATCGCCAGGCCGGCAAGCCGCTCTCGGAGATCTTTCCGCATCTCGGGCGTCTCGATCTTCCGGTGCCGGTCAAGGTCGAGGAGGCCGACTGGTCCGAGGTCGATTTCGTCTTCTGCTGCCTGCCCCATGGCACGACCCAGGAGGTGATCGCCGCTCTGCCGCGCGAGCTCAAGGTGGTCGATCTTTCCGCTGATTTCCGCCTTGCCGATGTCGAGACCTATGCCACCTGGTACGGCCATGCCCATCGCGCGCCCGAGCTGCAGAAGGAGGCGGTCTACGGCCTGACGGAGTTCGCCCGCGACGCGGTGGCGCGGGCGCGGCTGGTGGCCAATCCGGGCTGCTATCCGACCTCGGCCCAGCTGCCGCTGGTGCCGCTGCTGGAGGCCGGCAAGATCGAAGGCGACGACATCATCATCGACGCCAAGTCCGGCGTAACCGGGGCGGGGCGGGATGCCAAGCAGCAGAACCTCTTCGCGGAGGTGGCGGAGGGGATCCATGCCTATGGCATCGCCGGCCACCGCCACGCGCCGGAGATCGAGCAGGGGCTGAGCGATGCCGCCGGCCGGCCCATCACAGTCAATTTCACGCCTCATCTGATGCCCATGAGCCGCGGCATTCTCTCCTCGATCTATGTGCGCCTCGCCGATGGCGCTTCCGCCGATGATCTGCGCGAGACGCTGGCGAAGCGCTATGCCGAGGAGGCCTTCGTGCGGGTGCTGCCCGCGGGCCAGTCCCCCGCGACGCGCCATGTGCGGGGCTCTAATCACTGCCTCATCGGCGTCTTCGCCGACCGGGTACGGGGCCGTGCGATCCTGGTGTCTGTCATCGACAATCTGGTGAAAGGCGCCTCGGGCCAGGCGGTGCAGAACATGAACCTGATGGCGGGCTGGGCGGAGACGACGGGCCTCGAACAGCAGCCGATGTTTCCCTAACGCGCGCTGCCATGCACCCCCTGATCATCCCCTTCGAGGGCAAGCATCCGCGCATCGCCCCAGACGCCTTCATCGCGCCCAACGCGGTCATCATCGGCGATGTCGAGATCGGACCGCGGGCGAGCATCTGGTATGGCTGCGTGCTGCGCGGCGATACCAACAGCATCCGCATCGGGGCCGAGAGCAACATCCAGGACGGCACCGTCATGCACGTCAACCATTCGCCCGAGGCCATCGAGCGCGGCGTCCATGGCTATGCCACGATCGTGGGCGCGCGGGTGACGGTCGGTCACATGGCCCTGATCCATGCCTGCACCCTAGCGGATGACAGCTTCGTGGGCATGCGCGCCGCAGTGATCGACGGCGCCTATGTGGAAGGCGGCGCCATGGTGGCGGCGGGCGCCCTCGTCACGCCCAACAAGCGGGTCAAGCGCGGCGAGCTCTGGGCCGGGAGCCCGGCGAAGCTGATGCGACCGCTCTCGGAGACCGAGATCGCCGAATTCGCCGATACGGTGACCCATTATTGCGAGCTGGCCCAGAGCTATCGGCGGCATTCATGAAGAAGGGTAGGGTGCGCCGCCCGGGCGCGAAACGCGCCGCACCGAAGGCTCGCAATCCCTTCGCGCTTGCCGCCCGCCGGCGGCGCGCCGGCATCGAGCCCTCGACTCGCGCCTATCGCCGCCGGCCGAAGCATCAGCCAGCGGCGGAGGAGACGGAGGGCGAGGCGTAGCTTGCGGCCCTTGCGCCCTCTCCCGACGCTTTGGGCGGGAGGGGGGAGTGCGGGTTCGGTCGGTCTCTCAGACCGTCATTCCTGCCCGCGACCCTCGCCGCCTTGGACCTTGACGTAGCTGCCGGGAGCGTCTTCGAGGGGCTTCAGCTTGCCGTCGCCGGGTCGGCGCGCCGGCACCTTGCCATCGGAGAATTGCTCGAGCCAGCGGCTCCAACTCGGCCACCAGGAACCCTGCACCGCTTTGGCCGTGCCCAGCCACTCCTCGGGATCCGCCGGCGTCTTCGTATTGACCCAGTGGTGATACTTGCCCGAGGCGGGAGGATTGACGACGCCCGCCACGTGGCCGGAGGCGGCGAGGACGAAGGAAATCGGCCCCTGATAAAGCCGGGTCGCAGCATAGGTCGATTTCCAGGGCGCGATATGGTCTTCCTTGGTGGAGAGGATGAAGACCGGCGTCTTGATCTTGCGGAGATCGATGGGCGTCTTCTTCAGCGTGACCGCGCCCGGCTGCACCAGGAGATTCTCCTGATACATCTTGCGCAGATAGAAGCTGTGCATGGCCGCGGGCATGCGCGTGGAATCGGAGTTCCAGTAGAGCAGGTCGAAGGGGAAGGGTTCCTTGCCCAGCAGGTAGTTGTTCACCACGAAGGACCAGATCAGGTCGTTGGCGCGCAGCATGTTGAAGGTCGTGGCCATGGCGCTGCCTTCGAGATAGCCCTTCTCCTCCATGCGCGATTCGAGCGATTTCAGCTGCTCCTCGTCGATGAAGACGCCGAGCTCGCCGGGCTCGGCGAAATCCACCAGCGTGGTGAGGAAGGTGGCCGAGGCGACGCGCTCGATCTTCTTGGCCGCCATATAGGCGAGGGTCGCGGCGAGCAGGGTGCCCCCCAGGCAATAGCCGACGATGTTGAGCGTCTTCTCGCCTGTCGCCCGCTCGACCGCATCCATGGCGGCGAGCGGGCCCTCGGTCATGTAATCCTCGAAGGTCTTGCCCGCGAGGCGCTCGTCGGGATTGACCCAGGAGATGACGAAGACCGTCTGGCCCTCGCCCACGGCCCAGCGGATGAAGGCGTTCTTTTCCCGAAGATCCAGGATGTAATACTTGTTGATCCAGGGCGGGATGATGAGAAGGGGCCGCTTGGCGGCCTGCGGCGTCGTCGGGTCGTATTGCAGAAGCTGGATCAGATCGTTCTGGAAGACGACCTTCCCTGGGGTGATCGCGATGTTGCGGCCGACCTCGAAGGCATGGGGATCGGTCATCTTGATCTGGAGCTGGCCCTTGCCGCGCTCAAGGTCGCCAAGCAGGTTCTCCAGCCCTTTCACCAGATTCTCGCCGCCGGATTCGAGCGTCTTGCGCAGCACCTCCGGGTTGGTCAGCACGAAATTGCTGGGGGCCATGGCATCGACGAACTGGCGCGTGTAGAAGTCGACCTTCTTCGCGGTCTTGGGGTCGAGGCCCTCGACGCTGTTGACCGTGGATTGCAGCCAGCGGGCGCTGAGCAGGTAGGATTGCTTGATGAAATCGAAGAGCTGGTTCTCCTGCCAGGCGGAATCGGCGAAGCGGCGGTCTTCGGCCTTGGGCTGGATCATCGGCTCGCCGCCATTGCCCGCGAAGCGCTGGGCCGTGGCCTGCCAGAGTTGCATGTAGTCGTGCCAGAGATTGACCTGAGCCTCGACCAGCTTGGCCGGATTGGTCATCATCCGGGTGGTCATCTCTAGGAAGGCCTTGCCGATATTGAGGGGGTCGGACATGCCGGGGGAGACGGGCTCTTTCGCCTCCCCGGCGGCCTGGCGCTGCAGGAAGTCGGCCACCAGGCGCTGGGATTGCTCGGCGATCCGGGCCATGGCGCGGGACAGCTCCACCGGATCAGGCAATTTCATGTCCGGAGGCTGTTGATCGGCCATAGCGGCTTCCTCTATGATCTGGTTCCGGCGGAAGATCGTTTGGTTTCCGCAACATAACGACGCGCCGCAGGCAAGACAACCGTAACCGGGATTGGCCATAGAATGAACGGAACCGGGCGCGCGCAAGGCTTCATTGCCTGGGCGGGGCGGGGGCTTTGCCTTGTGGGTCTGGCCTCGCTTCTGGGCGGCTGCAGCCTGTGGAACGACATGTTCAGCAGCCCCTCGCCCGGAGAAAAAGTCGCGGCCAGCCAGCAAGCCCCGAATCTGGGGACCGTGCCGACCAAGGCCCCCACCGTCACGCCCGCCGACCAGCGCCAGCAGATCACCCAGGGGCTGGTGGCGGACCAGCAGAACGCTGCCTATAGCGGCCAGCAGCTGACGGCCGAGCCGAGCGGCGGGGCGACGCCGCCCGCCCCGGCACAGCCGCCCGCCGCGGCACAGCCGCCCGCCGCGGCACAGCCGCCCCCCGCGGCGAGCGAGGCCACGACCAGCGCGGCCACGACCGCGCCCGCTTCGAGCGAGGCCACAACCGCCGCGAGTGCCACCTCGCCCGCGCCCGCCAGCAGTAGCGGCGCCACCATGGGATCGGCCCCGGTCGAGCAGTCCAGCCTTCCGCCGCCGCCGGCGGCAACCACCCAGATGGCCGCGGCGCCAGCAGCGCCGGCAGCAGCACCCGCGGCCCAGCCGGCCGCCGCCGCGCCGCAGCCTGCCTCGCCCTATTACCCCTTGCCGGTTTCGGGCGCGCCGACTCCGATCGCACCGGCGCAGGTCGCCGCCGCACCGGTGCCGGCCGCGGCGACGCCCATCATCCAGGACCAGGCCCGTCTCCAGAGCCTGCTCTCGTCTGTTCAGGGGCCCTATGCCGGCGTTCCGGGTAGCCAGTCCGCCGCCGTCGACAACCGACGCCCGATCGCCGTGATCTTCTTCCGCGACGGCTCCGCTGCGCTCAATGACCGCGACCTCGGGGTGCTGCACGACGTCGTCCTGCTGCAGGAGCAGCAGGGCGGTCAGCTTCGCGTCGTCGGCCATGCCAGCGAGCATTCTGCGACGATGGACTACGCGCAGCACCAGTCGGTGAACGACGATCTGTCGATGAAGCGCGCTTCGGCGGTGGGCGGCACCCTGCTGCGCATGGGCGCCCCCAGCAATCTGGTGGCCATCTCCGCCGTCGGCGACCAGCAGCCGGTCTTCTACGAGTTCATGCCGACGGGCGAGGCGGGCAACCGGCGCGTTGAAATCTTCCTCGACCGCTGAAACCACTCCACA
>DATFRE010000279.1:0-2845 GCA_035263545.1 Dongiaceae bacterium | reverse complement strand
TGCATGCTCATCAAGGTCAGGACGCCGGCACCGGCGACGACCAGCAGCAGCGCTATCTGGTAACGCCCGGCCGCCGCCGCGGCCACCGTCGCCGCCACGGCCAGCATGGACACAAGACCGGCGGGAGCCGTGCCGAAAATGACGCCCCGCTGCGGGCCCCGACCCGAGGCGCACATGCCCGTCCATTCCCAGACCATGGCGAGAGCGAAAATGCCGACGAGGCCGTCCCAGTAGTACGAACCGAGCCAAACGGCCGCGGCCGCGAGCGGCAGCAGGATTGCTGCCGAGATGAGGCGCTTGCGCAGCGCCTGGGCTCTCTCAGCGCGCGGCGCCATAGCGGCGGTCGCGCCCATGATACTCCGTGATGGCTTTCTCGAGATCGTCGCGGGTGAAATCGGGCCAGAGCCGGTCGAGGAAGACGAGCTCCGCATAGGCGCATTGCCACAGCAGGAAATTGCTGATGCGCTTCTCGCCGCTGGTCCGGATCAGGAGGTCGGGATCCGGCATGTCCGATGTGTAGAGGAAGCGCTCGAAGCGCCGCTCATCCACTTGGGCGGGATCGAGGCGCTCGGCGCGCACCTCCTCGGCGATTCGGCGGGCCGCCTCGGCGATCTCGGCCCGGCCGCCATAGCTGAGGGCAACGGTGAGATTGAGTCGCCGGTTCGCGGCGGTGTGTTGCTCCGCATGCTCGATCAGCCGGACGATATCGGTCTGCAGCCGGCTCCTTTGGCCGATGACCCTGAGCCGCACGCCCTTCTGATGCAGCTCCTCGATTTCGTTGACGAGATAGAGCCTGAGAAGGCCCATGAGATCGTCGATTTCCGCCGCCGGACGCTTCCAGTTCTCGGAGGAGAAGCCGTAGAGGGTCAGATACTGGACACCGAGCTCGGCTGCGCCCGTCACCGTGCGCCGGACCGCCTCGGCCCCGCGCTTGTGGCCTGCGACCCGCGGCAGCCCGCGCGCCTTCGCCCAGCGGCCGTTTCCATCCATGATGATCGCCACATGGACGGGGGGCTTCAGTTCGGCATTGGCGGGGAGCGCTTCCATGAACCTCAGACCTGAAGGATCTCCTTCTCCTTCTGCGCCAGAGCGTCATCGACCTTGTGGATATGGTCGTCCGTCAGCTTCTGGACTTCCTCGTTATGCCGGCGATGCTCGTCCTCGGAGATCTTCCGGTCCTTCTCCATCTTCTTGAGCATCTCCATGCCGTCGCGCCGGACATTGCGCACGGCGACCCGTCCCTGCTCCGCATATTTGTGAGCGATCTTCGTCAGCTCCTGACGCCGCTCCTGAGAGAGCTCCGGGATGGGAATGCGCACGAGCTGCCCGTCGGATTGAGGATTGACCCCGAGATTGGCCTCCCGGATCGCCTTCTCCACCGGCGTCACCAGGCCACGGTCCCAGACCTGGACCGTGATCATCCGCGGCTCCGGCACGTTGACCGTGCCCACCTGGTTGAGCGGCATTTCGCCGCCATAGGCCTTGACCACCACCGTATCGAGGAGATGCGCCGAGGCCCTGCCGGTCCGCAGGCCAGCGAATTCCCGGCGCAGCGCCTCCAGCGCGCCGTCCATCCGCCGTTTCAACTCGTTCATCAGTTCGTTTGGCATGGCGTTCCCTGTCCCTCTCTCAGTCGGAGATTATCGTGTACTTGCCCTTGCCGGTCAGCACCTCCGCCAGGCCGCCCGGTTTATTGATGGAGAATACCAGGATGGGGATACGATTCTCACGCGCCAAGGAGACTGCCGCCGCGTCCATTACCTTGAGGTCGCGCGACAGCACATCGAGATGGCTGAGCCTCTCGAAGTGCTCCGCCTTCGGGTCCTTCATGGGATCGGCGCTGTAGACGCCGTCCACCTTGGTGCCCTTCATGATGGCCTGGCAGCCCATTTCGGAAGCGCGCAGCGCCGCCGCGGTATCGGTGGTGAAGAAGGGATTGCCGGTGCCGGCGGCGAAGATGACGACGCGGCCCTTCTCCAGATGGCGCTGGGCCCGGCGGCGGATATAGGGCTCGCAGACGGTGGCCATGGGGATCGCGGATTGCACGCGGGTCTGGACGCCCAGCTGCTCGAGCGCATTCTGCATTGCGAGCGCGTTGATCACGGTCGCCAGCATGCCCATGTAGTCGGCCGAGGCTCGCTGCATGCCTTGGGCGGCGCCCGCGATGCCGCGGAAGATGTTGCCGCCGCCGATCACGAGGCAGAGCTCGGCCCCCGCGGCCACCGCCATCTGGACCTCGCCCGCGATGCGATTGACGGTATCGGGGTCGAGGCCGAACTCCCGACCGCCCATCAGGGCCTCGCCCGAGATCTTGAGCAGGACCCGCCTGTAGATCAGCTCGGCCATCGTCCGACTTTCCCGAGAGATCTGGTCCCCCGAACTGCGATCATGCTCCATGGGCGATGGCCTCCCGCCGCCCCGCTGACTTCCCTCGGGCGGGGCTCAGCTCCCGAGCTGCGCCGCCACCTCCGCGGCGAAGTCCTTCTGCTCGCGCTGGATACCCTCGCCCAGCACCATGCGGTAGAAGCCCGTCACCGCGATCGGCGCCCCAGCCTCTTTCGCCGCTGCGGCGACGGCGGCCTTCACGCGGCTCTCGCCGTCGATGACATAGACCTGCTCCAGCAGCACCACTTCCTCGTAGTACTTGCGCAGCCGGCCTTCCACCATCTTGGCGATGATCTCCTCGGGCTTGCCCGAGGCGCGCGCCTGCTCCGCGAGCACGCCGCGCTCCCGCTCCAGCGCCGCCGGATCGACGGTGGCGATGTCGAGGGACTGGGGATTGGCCGCGGCCACATGCATGGCCAGCTGCTTGCCGAAGGCCGCGAGCTTGCCGGCATCGCCGGTC
>DATFRE010000278.1:0-4638 GCA_035263545.1 Dongiaceae bacterium | reverse complement strand
CGATGTCTCGGCCGGTGCCGACAATGCCGGCAAGGGACCGGCGGCCAGCATCGCCGCCGCCGCCAATGCCGATCTCACTCTCAACGCCGGCGCCATGGCCGGGCAGCAGGGGCTCCTCGCCGGCGATATCACGCTCATCGCCCGGGGAACGAACTCCGGCTCGGGGGGCGTCCGAGCTGGGGGCCGGGTCAATGCCCAGGGCCATGGCGGCCTCGGTCTCTCCGATGTGCTGATCGAAGCCACGGCGTTGAATGCTCGGAAGAAGGGGACCAAAGGGGTTGCGGCGGATGCCTCCCTCGACGCCGTGGGCTTCGGCGGCGCGCTCACCCTGAACAGCGCCAACATCCAGGCCCTGGCCGACAGCCAGGGGACCGGCGGCGCCCATGCCATCGCCCTCGGCACGCTCCGCGAGGGCGGCTCGGCGCCCATGGCGCCGCGGATCCTCGTTGCGGGCGGGATCGCGATCGATGCCGCCGCGATCACCGGGCGCCATGCCCATTCCAATGCCTCGGCCCTGGCCTCGCTCGCGATGTTCGCCGGCGGCTCGGGCGGCGGGGTCAGTCTCACGGTCCAGGGTCCCATCGCGCTGGCGGCCGGAGCCAGCGACCGCGGCGCCGGCAATGCCGTCGCCTCGGCCCTCGGCGGCCTCCGCGCCTCGGGCTCGGCTGCTGCCCTCAGCCTCGGCTCGCTGAGCGACGTGGCGAGCGCCCTCAACCGGGGCAGCGGTGCTGCGAAGGCGCGCGCCGATGTCTCGGTGATCGACGCCTCGCTCCCCGCCGGCCCGATCCACGTCGCGGGCAATATGACTCTCCTGGCCGATGCGGTGAATCTCGGCGGCGGGCCCGTCGGCAGCGGCGCCATCGGCGCCTCGGCCGATGCCGATCTCGCCTTCGGGCCAGATGGCGGCCGGGCAACACTCGTCGTCGATGGCGACATCGCCATCGGCGCCCATGCCACGAATTCCGGAACGGGCGGCGTCACGGCGGCGGGGCGGCTCAGTCTCGGCGCCCTGGACAGCGTCCAGCTCCATAATGTGACCATCGACGTCACCGCCAATGGCGGGCGCCATGGCGGCGGCCCCGGGGCAGAGGCCGATGCCTCCTTCCTCGCCACGGGGCCCGGCCATCCGCCCATCCCCGCCAGCAACGGACTCAACGACTTCCATCTCCTCAGCCTCGATCTGGTGGCCGATGCCGGCAGCCAGGGCTCGGGCGGGGCGGTCGCCCATGCCATCGGCCGGATGACGGAGGGAAGCATCTCGATTCCCGGGGACATCACCATCGACGCGACGGCGGTGACGGGCCGGCATGGGTTGGGCAATGCTTCGGCCCTGGCGAGCCTCGGGCTTATTGCGAGCTCGGGCCGGGTGACCGTCGGCGGTCCGATCCAGGTCGCGGCACTCGCGATCGATCAAGGCGGGGGTGGCGGGGTCGCTGCGGCCCTGCAGGACATCTCGGCCGGCGCGGGGACGCTGCTGGCCCACAGCATCCGGCTCGGCCCCCTATCGGACAAGGCCAGCGCCATGAACGAGGGGGCCGGCGCGGCCAAGGCGAAGGCCCTGACGCTGATCGATACCGATATCGAGATCGCGGTCCAGGGCAGTATCGATGTCTCGGCGATTGCCATGGATGGCCGCGGCGGCGCGGGAGCCTCGGCCGATGCCGGGCTCAGCATGAATGTCACTGGCGCCGGGCTTCCGATCTTCCGCGGTCCGGTGGTCAACGGCGATGTCTCGGTCCTGGCGGAGGGCGTGAACTCCGGATCCGGCGCCGCCGTGGCCCGTACCGCCTTCGACATCGCCGGCATCAATGTCTCCCTCGGGGATGTGCTGATCGATGCTTCGGCGCTCAACATCGGGAAGCGGGGCGACGGCGCCACGGCGAGCGCCGATTTGAAGGGCGCTGCCTTCCAGACCTTTGCGGTCAACAGCCTGAACATACAGGCCCTTGCCAGCAGCCATGGGATCGGCGGGGCCCGGGCGGCGGCGATTGCGGCGATGCTCGATGCCGCGGAATCGGGTATTGGCGGCTTCGACATTCCTGGCGGAATCACACTCGACGCCACGGGGCTGACCTTCTCGCGCGCGCAAAGGAACGCCTCGGCCCTGGCGAGCCTGGCGATGGCCGGGCTTCCCGGCACCGGGATAAAAACCGGCCCCATCGATGTGGAGGCGCTGGCCAGCGACCGTAGCGCCGGACATGCGCTTGCCGCCGCGCTTGCCGCCCTCGATTTCAGCAGCGGGATCGATATCGAATCCCTGACGGTCGAGGCGCGGGAAGTGGACCGCTAGGCCTCGAATACCTCGATGCGAAAGACGATCCGCGGACCAAGCCCTCATAGTCCGGGCGCATCGTTTCGCCGCACCCTCGGTCTCGTCAGCGTGCGTGTACCTCGATGGTGACGTGCGAGAGACCGTGGAACGGCTGAAGCCGAGCGCGATAGAATTCCGGGCTGCGCGGCTTTCCGGTGACGACCGAGAGGATGGCAGCGAGGTGCCCCGGCCCCAGGCGCCAGAGGTGCAGGTCGGCGAGAGTATCGCCGTCCGCTTCGATAGCCCCTCGCACTTTCTCGGCCATACGCCGATCCGGACTCATGTCCAGCAGGACGGCGCCCGTGTCTCGGATCAAGCCGAAAGACCAGTTCGCGATGACGGCCGCGCCAATGATGCCCATGACCGGATCCATGAAGACCCAGCCGAAGAACTTGCCCGCCGCCAGGCCAGCGATCGCCAGCACCGATACCACCGCATCCGCCAGTACATGCACGAAGGCCGCACGCATGTTGTTGTCCCGGTGCGCGCTCTTATGATCGTGATCACCATAGGAGAGTTGGTGCCCGTGGTCGTGGTCTTCGTGCTCGTGGCCACCGCCTAGGATCAGGGCGCTGGCGACATTCACCATCAGCCCGACCATGGCAATGGGGATTGCCTGGTTGAAGCTGATGGCAATCGGATGGAGCAGACGGGTTACGGCCTCATAGCCGATCAGCAAAGCGATCATGGCGAGTATGATGGCGCTGCTGAATCCGGCGAGGTCACCGAGTTTTCCCGTTCCAAAAGACGAACCGCCTGTCCTCCGCATGCCGCCGGGCATAGCGATAGGCGAGCGCAGCGAGCAGCAGAGCTCCGGCATGCGTGGACATGTGCAGGCCGTCGGCGACGAGGGCAAGGGAGCCGAAAATGGTGCCGCCGACAATTTCGGCGATCATCATAAGGCTACACAACCAGATAACGGCCCAGGTCCTGCGCGCGTTTCGATCATGCCCGCTGCCGAGGAACACGTGGCCGTGAGCGTGTGGAATTGGTGTGGCCATGTCGCCGTTCACGACAAATCCCTACTTGAAATAGCTGTGCACGACTTCGATCAATTGATCCGCCGCCTCGGCATTGAGGGCTTTTGGGTCCTTGACCGGATCAACGAGATGAGTGCGCACGTGATCCTCGACGACCTCAGCCAAAAGGCCATTGATGGCCCCGCGACATCCCGCGATCAGCTGCATGACATGGGAGCAGCCTGCCTCTCCTTCGAGAGCGCGTTCGATCGCTTCGACTTGGCCGCGGATGCGGCGCACGCGGTTGAGAAGTTTCTGCTTCTCGCGGATGGTGTGGCTCATGACCGTCTATATAGTATAGGGGGGTACCCTATTGCAAGGTGCGAGCGTCGAGCTTTGCTGCCTGATGGAGCGGGTCTCGGCGAGGCCCGCGCGGCGCCCGCTATTGCGGCGTGCCGGGAATCGCGAAAGAGCGGAAGCTGGCATACTTCATGCCGGTTTCCCGGGCCTTCTTGAAGGCGTCGGAATTGCGCCAGGCCATGAGCGTCTCCATGCTGTCCCAGGCGACGACGGCGATGCGCGACTTCGGCGGATCGCCGTCGAGGGGGGTCGCCTTGCCCCAGGCCACATAGCGCCCGCCCGCGGCCTTGATGGTTGCCTGGACCAGCGGCAGGTAATCCTTCGCATAACCGTCGGGATTGGTCATATCGACCTCGCTGATGTAGTAGACGGGCGGCGTGGTCTGGGCATGAAGCCCTTGAATCGCCACCGCACCCAGTCCGAATCCAGCGAGCATCCCCAAAGCCACGGCGTAACGCGTTTTCATGCTGTTTCCCTCTGTCCCTGCCGATGAGCCGGCGGGCAAGTGTATCGCGATTCCGGGAGGTTTCGCCTAAGTTACCGTTGAAGCGTCACCATTCGACTTAGCCGGGCCGCGAGGCGACATGTCCAATATGCCCAACAGGCAGAATTCCTCGCTCACTCCCGGCCAAGCCGTCGATCGCCTGGAATCCATTCACACCGCGGCTACCGGCGCGCTGCGCCAGGCGCTCGAGCGCTACGTCTCCCACGGTCTGCCGCCGAGTGCGGCCCAGCGCCGCAAGTTCCGCTATCCCGAGCTCTGCCTCACCTGGGCGCCGAATGCGCCGCCCCCCGTCACGCGGCGCGCCTGGGCGAAGATCCAGGCACCGGGGACCTATGTGACCACGGTCACCCAGCCGGGCTTCTTCCAGCGATATCTGCTGGAGCAGCTTCGCCCCCTGGTCGAGGAGTATGGCGTGAGCCTGGAGGTGCGGTTGAGCGACCGCGAGATCCCCTACCCCTATGTCTTCGAGGAGGGCGACGAGCTCGTTCATGGCGATATCTCCG
>DATFRE010000277.1:0-3911 GCA_035263545.1 Dongiaceae bacterium | reverse complement strand
GATTACGTCGTGGTCAAGATTCCGCGCTGGAACTTCGAGAAATTCCCGCAGGCGGACCGGACGCTCACGACCCAGATGAAATCGGTCGGCGAGGTGATGGCGATCGGGCGTTCCTTCAAGGAGTCCTTGCAGAAGGCGCTGCGCTCCCTCGAGACCGGGCTTTCAGGCCTCGACGAGATCGAGATCGCCGGCGCCTGGCGGGCGGACGGCTCGGTCGACCAGGAGCGGGTCTCCGCCGCGCTCAGCCAGCGCGCTCCGGACAATCTCCTGCGGATCGCCCAGGCTTTCCGCCTCGGCCTCTCTCTGGAGTCCATCTACCAGGCATCGCGCGTGGACCGCTGGTTCCTGCGCCAGATCTCCGAGCTGGTTGCGATGGAGAAGGAGCTGCGGGCCAATGGCCTGCCCGGCGAGCGCAATGCGATCGCCGCGGTGAAGCGCGCCGGCTTCTCGGATGCGCGGCTGGCCCGGTTGACCGGCGCGAGCCCGGCGGCGGTGCGGGAGCGTCGCGAGAGGCATGGGATCCATCCCGTCTTCAAGCGCGTCGATACCTGCGCGGCGGAGTTCCAGGCCTTCGCCCCTTACCTCTATTCCACCTATGAATACGAGCCCGAGGATGCCGAGAGCTGCGAGGCAAATCCCAGCGAGCGCGAGAAGATCCTCATCCTGGGTGGAGGCCCGAACCGGATCGGCCAGGGCATCGAATTCGATTATTGCTGCGTGCACGCCGCCTATGCCCTGGCCGAGGCCGGGTATGAAACGATCATGGTGAACTGCAACCCGGAGACGGTCTCCACGGACTACGACACCTCTGACCGGCTGTATTTCGAGCCGCTGACGGTGGAGGACGTCGTCGAGATCGCGCGGAAGGAGACGTCCCGCGGCCGGTTGCGGGGTGCCATCGTCCAGTTCGGCGGCCAGACCCCGCTCCGCCTCGCCGCCGCGCTGGAGCAGGCCGGCATTCCCATCCTCGGCACCCCGCCCGACGTCATCGACCTGGCCGAGGACCGGCAGCGCTTCCAGGCGCTGCTGAACCGGCTCCGCCTGAAGCAGCCTGCCAATGGGACCGCGACCACGGTCGAGGAGGCCGAGGCCGTGGCAGAACGCATCGGCTACCCCGTCCTCCTGCGGCCCTCCTATGTCCTCGGCGGCCGGGCGATGCAGCTCGTGCAGGATGCCGAGGGTCTGCGCCGCTACATGGTGGAAGCGGCGCGGGTCTCGGGCCCGAATCCGGTGCTCATCGATAAGTTCCTGGACGGCGCGATCGAGATCGACGTCGACGCCGTGACGGATGGCGAGGCCGTCTACATCGCCGGCGTCATGCAGCAGGTCGAGGAGGCCGGGGTGCATTCCGGCGATTCTGCCTGCTCGCTGCCGCCATTCGCCCTGCGGCCCGAGGTCGAGGTGGAGCTGCGCCGGCAAACCCGGCTGATGGCGCGCCAGCTCGGTGTGGTCGGCCTGATGAACGTGCAATACGCCGTCCAGGGCCGCGACGTCTACGTGCTCGAGGTCAATCCCCGGGCCAGCCGGACCGTGCCCTTCGTGGCCAAGGCGACCTCGGTGCCGGTGGCCAAGATCGCGGCCCGGGTCATGGCCGGCGAGCCTCTCGCCGGATTCGGCCTCGGCGAGCCGCGGCTGGAGCATGTGGCCGTCAAGGAGGCGGTGCTGCCCTTCGCCCGCTTCCCGGGCAGCGATGTCGTCCTGGGCCCCGAGATGAAGTCGACGGGCGAATCCATGGGTATCGACCGGGATTTCGCGACCGCCTATCTGAAGGCCCAGCTCGGCGCGGGAGTCCGCCCGCCGCGATCGGGGAGCGTCTTGCTTTCGGTGCGGGACGCCGACAAGCCCGATGCCGTCGATCTGGCCCGGCGGCTCGCACGTCTCGGCTTCGACCTCCTGGCGACCCGCGGAACCGCGGCTTTCCTGCGCCGCGCCGGGGTCCCTGTGACCACCGTCGCCAAATGCGAGGACGCCTCGCCCAACGCTTGCGACCTGCTCGACCGCGGCGAGATCCAGCTCCTGATCGACACCGCGCTCTGGGCGAATGAGATCAAGGGCGGCCGTCGGTTGCGGGCGCGGGCCGTGCAGCGCCGGGTGCCCTATTGCTCACGGCTCAGCATCGCCCGCGCCATGATCGATGCCATCGAGCGCCAGCAGGATTGGGAGCCGACCGTACGCCCCCTGCAATCCTACGCCCAGCCCCATCCGGCGCTGAAACTCTTCATTCGCCAGCCGCTCACCCAGTCGGGCGATGAGAGCAAGCGCATCGTGGAAGGCGTGCTCCGGATCGTGGACGAGATCGGCAGGAACGGCATGCGGTTAGAATACCTCACCGGCAACGAGCCGCTATCCGACCTGACTTTCCGGGAAAGCTTCGAGCAAAGCCAGGGCCTGGCGTTCAATCCGGTGAACTTCCGCCGCTACCGGTTGAGCCAGCTGCGGCGCGCCGATGCCTTCCTCTATGTCCGGACGGCGATGAGCGAAAGCGGTGCATTCGAGATCTCCTACAACGTCTTCGCCGAACCGCACGCCCCGATGTTCTTCGCGGTGTGGAAGCAGGCCCCGATCAAGACCACGCTCCTGCGCGAGCTCGAGGAGGTCTGCGACGTGACCTATCGGGAATTCGAGAATCCGGAGGAGCTGCGTGGCGACCTTCACGATTTCTTCGGCCGCGTCGCCCGGGCGACCGCCAACAACGACGTCGTTGGTCAGGTCGTGAAATCGATGCAGGGGCTTCCGACACCGAAACCGCTGGTGTTGCACAATGTCACTCGGAGCAGGCGCCATGACGGCAGGCGATGACCTCTGCCTGGCGCAGGAGGATGGCGATAGGTCGACGGCGCTCGCCGCCGGCAGCGCACCAGGCGAAAGCGGTGTCTCCATCCTCAGCGTCGACTTCCGGGGCAGCGCTCATTTCAGTGCAACACCGCGGCGCCACCTGATCTGGTTTCACCTGTCACCGCGGGCGCACTTTGCCTGCCGTCTCGCGGGCCGGTCGGTCAGCCATGACGTGCCGGCGGGATCTCTGGCCATCTGCCCTGCCGGGATCGACTGCGCCGCCGATGCCGGCGAAAGCGTCGCCGCCATTATGGTTGCGATCGATCCGGGCCGGCTTGCACTCGCGGCCGCGGAGGATTCGGCGCCCGAACCGCGGCTGATGGAGCGCTTCTGCGGCCGTGACATGACGCTTCTCGAGCGCGCCCGCATCCTTGTCCGGGAGAGCGCCGAGGGTTATCCGAACGGGCCACTGTTCTGGAACCAGATCGCCGACGACTTCACCGACGGTCTGCTCGCCCGGCATAGTTCCGCCATCGACTGCGGGCCGCGCGGCCAGCTGGGCAAGGAGGTGCTCCGGCGGATCAGGGACCATGTCCTTGCCCATATCGGCGAGCCGATCGAGGTCGCCGCCCTGGCAAGGATCGCTGGACGCAGCCCCTTCCATTTCTCGCGCGTGTTCGCCCGATCCGTGGGCATGACCCCGCACCGCTATATCGTCCATCTCCGCTTGCAGGCTGCCATCGTGCTCGTTCGTAGCGGGCGACCCGGCCTGGCCGAGATCGCAATGCGCACGGGCTTCGCCGATCAGAGCCATCTGTCGCGCTGGGTCCGGCGCGTTCACGGGGTCCCCCTCACCCGGCTGGACGCCTGATCGGGCGCCAAAAGCGCAGGAATCTTCACGATCGGCCGGTCCCTTCTCCCCACCTCGTGCTGCAGGGCGCGCTGAACGATCTCGTTCATGCCGCCGCGTCAACAACGAGGAGCAGGAGAATGACCGATTTCGTCGAGACAACTTTCCGCCGGCTCGCCGCGCAGCTGCCCGGGCGCGTATCGAGGCCAGGCGACAGCGGCTACGCTGCCGCGACGGCCATCTGGGCAAAGCCGGTCGGCCGCATGCCGTGCGCGGTCGTGCACTG
>DATFRE010000276.1:0-5089 GCA_035263545.1 Dongiaceae bacterium | reverse complement strand
GGATCTGGCAGTTCCGACGGGTCCGAACGTGCGCGAGGCGAAGAACCGCCGGGCCGAGATCATCCTGCAGCCGTAATCGCAGGCTCTCGACCGACGACAATACCGGCGGCGCCGGGGGAAACCCCGGCGCCGCTCTCTTTTGGGTCGCTGCAGTCTGAAGGAAGGGCCGTCTAACTGCCCCTCTCCCGCGCTTTGAAGCGGGAGAGGGTGGCCACCGGAGCGCAGCGGAGGTGGCCCGGTGAGGGCATTGCAATCACGATGCTTGGTGGACCCTCACCTCTCCTCACCGCTCACGAGATGGAGCCCTTCCCTCTTGCGCGCCGAAGCGCGGGAGAGAGGGAGGATTCAGAACTCGATCTTCGCCGCCGGCTTGAGCTCGCAGAAGCCGCCGCCCTGGAGCGTCTGGTTGTGATGGGCGATGATCTTCTCGGCGGGGAGGATGGCTGAATCGAAGGTCGTGTGGGCGTCGGAGACGAGCACGACCTTGTAGCCCCGCGCCGCCGCGGCGCGGCAGGTCGTGTCGATGCAGTATTCCGTCTGCAGCCCCGCCATGATCAGGCGCTCGATGCCCTGGGCGGCGAGCCGGTCGCCCAGATCCGTCTCCTGGAAGGAACTGCAATAGCGCTTCTCGATGACGGGCTCGCCGCTTTGCGGTGCGACGCCGGCATGGATCTGCCAGCCCTCCGTGCCATGGGCCAGCACATCGCCGGGGCCGCCGTCATGCTGGACATGGAGGACCGGCAGTTTGCGCGCCCGGGCCTCCGCCAGGAGTCCACTGATCCGCCCCACCACCTCATCGCCGCGGAAGGCCGGCGCCGGCGGCATGAACATTCCCTTCTGGACGTCGATCACGAGAAGTGCTGTCCGCATCCTATCCTCCCTGGCTCAGGCTTTCGGCCATCGCATCGATGGCCCGCAAAGTCGACAGCCGCATCGCATCGTTGAGCGGGTCCGGCCATGACGAGAGCTTCACGGCGACCAGCTCATAGACCGGATCGATGAGAATCATCTGCCCGAAGATTCCCGAGGCTGCGTGGCGGCCGCGCTTGCGGTCATACACCCACCATTGCCGGCTATAGGCTGAATCGGGAAAGGCGGCAAAGCGTTCCCCATAGAAAGGCAGGAAGGCTTCGCGATCGCCGGTGCGGCAGGCGGCGACCCAGGCTGCCGGCAAGATCTGGCGTCCATTCGAGGCCCCCTCCTGGAGATAGAGCAGGCCGAGGCGCGCATAGTCGCGCAAGCTCGCATTGAGCCCGCCATCGGCCTGGCAGGTACCGGCCCGATCGATGGCGATCGAGGCATCGAACTCGCATCCCAGAGGCTGCCAGATCTCCTGGCTCAGCAGATCCGCAAGCCCTTGGCCCGTCGCCCGCTCCAGCACCCAGCCGAGCACATCGGTCTCGATGGAGCGATAGGCGAAGGCGCCGCCATGCGGCCGCTCCTGTCGCAAGGTCAGGATGAAATCGTAGATACCGCCGAGAACCTCGCCGGGTAGCGGCGGCTTCCAGCCGGCGGCCCGGTCCAGCATCCCCACCTCGGAGGCCGGATCGAGATAATCCTCGACGAAACGCACGCCGCTGCGCATGTCGAGAACCTGCCCCAGTGTTGCCCCGGCATAGCCCGTGGCTGCGAGCTCCGGCACATAGTGGGAGACGGGCCTGTCGAGGGCGAGGAGCCCACGCCCCGTCATGATGCCGATCAGTGTCCCGACGAAGGACTTCACCACCGATTGCGAGAGATGAAGCGTCGTCTCGCTCATGCCGTTCATGTAGCGCTCGAGCACGATGCGGCCGCGATGGAGCAGAAGAAAGCCATCGGTATAGGTCGAGGCCAGCATGTCGGCGACGCTGCGCCGGCTGCCGTCGAGGTCGGTGAAGGTCACCGCCTCCAGGGGTTGCGGCGATTGCGGCAGAGGCGCGACCGGTCCCCGGCCGCGCGGAATGGCCCGGGTGGGCAGGATCGAGCGGACATTCTGGAAGCTCCAGCGGTTGAAGGGCGGGAGATCCCAATTGGCGAGCGTCGCCCGCTTGTCGAGCACCGGCGGAAAGCCCGCCATGATGCCGAGATCGGCTGCAGTCGCATTCGAAACAGTCATGAAATCTCCCCTGGGATGCGGGAGGCAATCTAGAGCAAGTCATCCGGAAAGGGGATCTCTTCTCCGCCGCTTGAGCCCGGCCCCGCCTCTCCCCTATTGTCCCTCTACCCTGAGCGTGCAGTAGGCATGAGCGACGCCACCACCTTCCATGCCGGCCTCATCGTCATCGACGGGCTGGAATATTCGAACTGGGACCGCGCCCTCTTCGAGGAGCTGAAGGCGGGCGGCGTCACCGCGGTCCATGCCACGGCAGTCTATTGGGAGGATGCGCGCCAGACACTGGCTCTGCTGGCCGATTGGAACCGGCGCTTCCGCGAGCATGCGGATCTGATCCGCCCCGTGCAGTCGGGCGAGGACATCCGTGCCGCCAAGCGCGAGGGCCGCATCGCCTTCCTGCTGGGAGCCCAAAACTGCAGCCCCATCGAGCAGGATCTCGGGCTGGTGGAGATCTTCCGGCGCCTCGGCTTGATGGTGATGCAGCTGACCTACAACAATCAGAGCCCGCTCGGCGGCGGCTGCTACGAGGCGGTCGATTCCGGCCTTACCCGCTTCGGGCGCGAGGTGCTGAAGGAGATGAACCGGGTCGGCATGATCGCCGATCTCTCCCACAGCGGCGAGAAGACCACGCTGGATGCCATCGACAATTCCGCCCGCCCCGTCTGCATCAGCCACGCCAATCCCAACTTCTTCCACGAGAATGTCCGCAACAAGTCGGATCGAGTTCTGAGGGCGCTGGGGAAGAGCGGCGGGATGCTGGGCTTCTCCCTCTATCCGCTCCATATCGGCGGATCGAGCCGCAAGCTCGAGGAGTTCACCGGCATGGTGGCCCGGGCGGCCGAGCTCATGGGCATCGAGCATCTCGGCATCGGCACGGACACGGTGCGCAAATGGCCCGATTCGGTATTGGAGTGGATGCGCAGCGGGCGCTGGACCTGGAGCAGCGCGACCCCGCATTGGCCCGAATGGCCAGCCTGGTTCCGGACCCCCGCCGACTTCCCCAACCTCACCGAAGCCCTGCTCGCGCGGGGCTTCTCGCGCAAGGAGGTTGCGAGGATCATGGGCGGCAACTGGCTCGATTTCTTCGATAGAGGACTGCCGCCGCAGAGCTGAGCGCCTCCACCCTTCAGTGCGCGAGCTTCAGGACCACCACGCCTCCGAGTATCAGACCCACGCCGAGGAAGCGCGCGAGACTCGCGGGATCGCCATAGACCATGAGCCCATAGAGGAATGTGCCGGCGGCCCCGATGCCGGTCCACACGGCATAGGAGGTGCCCAGCGGGATCTCCCTCTGCGCCAGCCAGAGGAGGGTCCCGCTCGCCAGCATGAATGCGACCGCGATCAGGACGCCCCACAGCCTCTGCCCTTCGATCTGGGCCAGCTTCAGCCCGACCGGCCAGCCGATCTCGAACAGGCCCGCCGCGACCAGATAGGTCCAAGCCGACACTTGTCTGCCTTCCGCTCAGAACGCCACCCGGTCGCCGCCCTTCAGCGCCAGCATCTCGCGAGCCTCTGCCGGGCTCGCGACCTCGAGGGAGAGGCCGTTCAGGATGTCCCGCACGATGCCGACCTGCTCGGCATTGGAGGTGGCGAGCCGGCCCTTGCCGGCATAGAGGCTGTCCTCCAGCCCGACGCGCACATTGCCCCCCATGATCGCGCCCATGGTGACGAATCCCAGTTGATGGCGGCCGGCGGCAAGAATGCTCCAGTGATACTGGTCGCCGAACAGCTTGTCGGCGATATGGCGCATATGGACGAGGTTCTCGTGATCGGCGCCGATGCCGCCCAGGATGCCGAAGATCGTCTGCACGAAGAGCGGCGGCTTGGCGAGGCCGCGGTCGAGGAAATGCGCCAAAGTATAGAGATGGCCCACATCGTAGCATTCGAACTCGAAGCGCGTGCCGTGGCCCTCCCCCAGCTCCTTCATGACCCGCTCGATATCCTTGAAGGTGTTGCGGAAGATGAAGTCGCGGCTGCCCTCCAGATGCTTCGGCTCCCAGTCGTATTTGAAGCTCTTGTAGCGCTGCAGCATGGGATAGAGGCCGAAGTTCATCGAGCCCATGTTGAGGGAAGTCATCTCCGGGCTGGCGCGCAAGGGAGCCGCAAGCCGCTCCTCGAGGCTCATGCCGGCGCCGCCCCCGGTGGTGATGTTGATCACCGCCTCGCAGCCCTGCTTGATCCGCGGCAGGAACTCCATGAAGACCTTGGGGTCGGGGGTCGGCCGGCCGTCCTTGGGATCGCGGGCATGAAGATGGATGATCGCCGCCCCGGCCTCGGCGGCGCCGATGGATTGCTCGGCGATCTCCGCCGGCGTCAGCGGCAGATGCGGCGACATGGTCGGGGTGTGGATCGATCCGGTGACGGCGCAGGTGATGATCACCTTGCGGTTCTTGGCCATGGTTTCCTCCCTCTTCTTGCGAGGCCGGACAGTGTAGCCGGACCGTCAGGCCTCGAGCATTTCCAGGCAGCGCCGCGCCAGGGCCGAATCCGGCAAAGCGAGCTCGTCCAGAATGGTGAAGTGATTGCGCATCGGAAAGGTGATGACCTCGAGGTTGCTGCCCTGGCGCGCCCAGAGCCGGCCCAGCACGCTGGTCTGGCGCTTGAACTCATCGCTCTCCTGACCGCCAGTGCAGAGCAGGAGCCGCGCCTTCCCCGCCGAGCGCAGGCCGAAGGGGGATAGCTGCTTGGCCAGCTCCGGCGTCAGCCTGAGAGCCTTGCCGGTCTCGATGAAGCGCAGCGGCTCCAGGTCGTAGACGCCGCTGATCAGCACGGCGCTGTCGATGATCTCCTCGGGCAGGTCGGCCTCGAACTTCGGCCAGAGGGTCGCCAGCAGCATGGCGCAGAGATGGGCACCGGCGGAATGGCCCGAGATCTGGATCTTGTCTCGGGCGAGTCCCAGCCGCTCGCCCTCGCGCCACAGAAAAGAAAGCGCGAGGCGCGCATGGCGGATGATGCCGGGGATGGCGACCGTCGGGCAGAGGGGATAGCCCAGCACCG
>DATFRE010000275.1:0-9761 GCA_035263545.1 Dongiaceae bacterium | reverse complement strand
AGCGCCCGCGCGATCGCCAGCATCTGTTGCTCGCCGCCGGAGAGCGTCCCTCCCCGCTGCCCCTGGCGTTGTCGCAGAATCGGGAAGAGCGTCATCACCCGATCAAGATCGGCATCGAAATGCACAGGATCGGCCGTCACCGCCCCCATCTGCAGGTTCTCGATCACGGTCATGCGGGGAAAGATCCGCCGCCCTTCGGGCGACTGCGCGATCCCCTTGCGCATGATCTCGAAGGTCGGCAGGCGGGTGATGTCGGCGCCGTCGAAGCGGATGCTGCCCATGCGGGCCTGCGGCGTGCCGCAGATGGTCATCAGCAAGGTCGATTTGCCGGCACCATTGGCGCCGATCAGGGTGACGATCTCACCCTTGCGGATACTGACATTGACCCCGTGCAGCGCCTCGATATGGCCGTAGAAAGTATGGACGCCCGAGATTTCGAGGAGCTCGGTCATGTCGGGTCCGATGTCCTCAGGGCTTCCGAGACGAGCCCCATCTCGTCCTCGTCTCCCTCCTCCTCGCCCAGATAGGCGCGGATGACCGCAGGATCGGTGCGAATCTCGGCCGGGGTCCCATCGGCAATCTTGCGGCCGTAGTCGAGGACCACGATGTGGTCGCAGATCTTCATCACCACCGACATGTCGTGTTCGATGAGCAGGATGCCGATCCTGTGCTCGTCACGGATCGAGATCAGAAGCTGATTCAGCTCGGCGGATTCCCGCGCGTTCAGACCCGCCGCCGGTTCATCCAGGCAGAGCATCACGGGATCCGTGCACATGGCGCGCGCAATCTCGAGGCGCCGCTGGCCGCCATAGGGCAGATTGCCCGCATCCCAATCCGCCATGGCGGTGAGGCCGACGCGATCGAGCCAGTGGCGCGACTTCTCCACCGCCGCGCGTTCGGCATGGCGGTAGCCTGGCAGGCCGAAGAGGCCGGTGAAGGTATAGCCGGAGGCGCGCATCAGCTTGTTGTGCTGGGCGACGATCAGGTTCTCCAGCACCGACATCCCCGAGAAGAGGCGGATATTCTGGAAGGTGCGCGCGACGCCGGCGAGCTGGCAGATCCGGTAGCCGTCCATTTGCTCGAGCAAGAACCGGCCCCGCGCGCCGTTCAGCGTGAGCCGACCCACGGTCGGCTTGTAGAAGCCGGTCAGGCAGTTGAAGACGGTGGTCTTCCCCGCGCCATTGGGGCCGATCACGCCGGTGATCTTCTGGTTGCCGGCCTCGAAGGAGATGTCGTCGACCGCGACCAGGCCGCCGAACCGCATCGTCAGATGCTCGACCGCGAGCAGCGGCTCCGCGTTCACGACTTGGCCTTTCCGCGGTTGAGGAAGATCGTCGGGTCGCGATGGGAGAGCAGTCCACCGGGCCGCCAGATCATGATCAGCACCATGCCGATGCCGAAGGCCAGCATGCGGTAGTCCTGGAGATCGCGGAAGAACTCGGGCATGCCGATGAGGACGATGGCCGCCAGCACCACGCCGATCTGCGTGCCCAAACCGCCCAAGACCACGATGGCGAGGATCACCGCCGATTCGATGAAGACGAAGCTCTCCGGGCTGACGAAGCCCTGGCGGGCGGCGAAGAAGGATCCCGCCATGCCCGCGAACATGGCGCCGATGGCAAAGGCGGTGAGCTTGGTGTTGCGCGGGTTGATGCCGAGCGCGCGGCAGGCCGTCTCATCCTCGCGCAGTGCCTCCCAGGCCCGGCTGATGGGCAGGCGGCGCAGTCTGAGGGTGAAGAGGTTGGTCAGCAGGGCGAAGACCAGGATGACGAAATAGAGGAACATCACGCGCTGGGTCGGCGAATAGGTGAGCCCGAAGAACTGGGCGAAGGTCTCGTGGTCCTTCGGCGCGGTGCGCTCGAACAGCAGCCCGAAGAGGCTCGGCCGGGGCACATTGTTGATGCCGTTGGGGCCGCCGGTGAACCACCACCAGTTGGTCAGGATGATGCGGATCATCTCGCCGAAGCCGAGCGTCACGATGGCGAGATAGTCGCCGCGCAGCCGCAGCACGGGAAAGCCAAGGACGATGCCGAAGGTCGCGGCCAGCGCGCCGGCGATGGGCAGCGCCACCCAGAAGCTGAGGCCGAGATTGACCGCGAACATCGAATAGCTGTAGGCGCCCACGGCGTAGAAGGCGACGTAGCCGAGGTCGAGGAGGCCGGCGAGGCCGACCACGATGTTGAGGCCCCAGCCGAGCATGACATAGGTCAGGACCAGGGTGCCCACGTCGATCAGCCGCCGGTCGGCGAAGGGCATGAACGGCAGCGCCACGGCGCAGGCGATCAGGATGAAGCCGAAAAGCTTGTTGTAGCGGAGATAGAAGCGGGTGAAGCCGTGCTCGCGGCTATCGACCTTGCCACGGGCGACCGTCACCTCCGGCTTGAACATCAAATAGAGGGAGCGCAGCACCAGCGACACCGGCACCAGCATCACGCCCCAATTCACCACCCATGAATTGAACGGAAGCTGATCGCCCAGCGGCAGCCCTTCCGCCTGGGCCCATTCGAGCACCGTGAAGGCAACGATCATGACGAGGCCGACGACCAATGGCGCCAGCGTCCGCCCGGCCTTCAGCATCTCGATCAGGAAATAGACGACGGCGACGCCGGCCGAAGCGAAGAAGACGGCCCGGTAGCGCGTTGCGACTTCGAGGCCATTGACGGTGCTGACCGTCTCGATGCCGACCAGGAGGCTGGCCAGGACGAGGGTGACGAGGCCGGCGATGATCGCGCGCTTGGTGAATTCTCGATAGTCGACGGCGGGCAATGCGACGGCCATGGGTCAGACCTTCTCCAGGTCCGGCCGTCCGAGCAGGCCCGTGGGACGGAAGATCAGCACCATGACCAGGATGCCAAAGGCTGCCACATCCTTGTAGTCAACCGAGAAGTAACCCGACCACATGACCTCGATCAGGCCGATCAGCACACCGCCGAGCATGGCGCCGGGTAGCGAGCCGATGCCGCCGAGGACCGCGGCGGTGAAGGCTTTGATGCCGACGAGGAAGCCGATGTAGAAATCGATCTGGCCGTAATAGAGCAGCACCATCATGCCGGCCACGGCGGCGAGAGCGGCACCGATGACGAAGGTGAGCGAGATGGTGCGATCGACATTCACGCCCAGAAGCGCGGCCATGCGCCGGTCCTGCTCAGTCGCCCGCTGCGCGCGGCCGAGCGCGGTGCGGGTGATCAGAAGCGTGAATCCCACCATCAGAACGATGGTGAGGGCGACGATGCCGATCTGCAGATAACGGACCTCGACATTGAATCCGCCCTGGCTCATCAGGCGGAAGCCGCCGCCCAGAATGTTCTGCATCGGCTTGTTGCGCG
Organism: Dongiaceae bacterium; assembly: GCA_035263545.1. GTDB lineage: Bacteria > Pseudomonadota > Alphaproteobacteria > Dongiales > Dongiaceae > DASXQK01. The sequence goes on along the minus strand of DATFRE010000275.1, from coordinate 6,435 downwards.
CGCCCTGGAGGAGCTGCACGTAATTCTGCAGGATGATCGACATGCCGATGGCGGAGATCAGCGGGGCGAGGCGTGTCGAGCCGCGCAGCGGCCGGTAGGCCACCCGTTCCACCGTCCAGCCATAGACCGCCGTCACCGCCACGGCCACGACGAGAACAAGAACGAGGGCGAGTGGAACCCAGGTAATGCCGAAGACGCCGAGAACCAGGAAGGCGATCAGCGCGTTGAAGGCGCCGATCATGTAGATATCGCCATGGGCGAAGTTGATCATGCCGATGATGCCGTAGACCATCGTATAACCGATGGCGATGAGGCCGTAGATGGCGCCGAGCGTGAGCCCGTTGATCAACTGCTGAATGAAAAGTGCCATCGTCCCCCTATATTACCTGGGCATTGATTTGCTGAGCCCCGGCCGCATCACCCAACGCCGGCTGCAAATGGAATATGCCATGGCGTGGATCTCCACGCCGATCCCGTTCCCCGGTTCGAGCCTGGCCCCGTCGGCCTCACCTGTCGCATCAGTCCCGTTCGACGATTCGACTTCGCCGCCATTTCGTTAGCCGGACCCTAATTGAGCCATCCGCGCCTCGCAAGGGTAATGCTGCCGCAGGGCGATCACGTCCGCTCGTCCGCCTGCATCAACCGTAGCGTGCCGAAGAGTCCTCCCGGCCGGAATACCAGAACCAGCGCCAGAACGCCGAAAACCACGAGATCCCGCCATTCGAAGCCGATGAGAGTACCCGCATAGGTTTCGATGCCGGCCAGGATGAAGCCACCGGCCAATGCACCCGGCACGGAGCCGATGCCGCCCAGGAGTGCCGCGGTCAGCGCCTTGATGGCGACGAGGAAGCCCATATGGAAGTCGACGGCATTGTATTGCAGGGCCTCGAAGAGGCCCGCGGCTCCCGTCAATGCGCCGCTGAGGATGAAGCTGAGGCCGATGGTGCCGCGCACATCGACCCCGAGGAGTGCCGCCATTTTGGGATCCTGGGCGCAGGCGCGATAGCTGCGGCCGAGGTTCGAGCGCTGCGACACCCACCACAGGAAAAGGGCGATGGCGGCGGTGCCGAGGCCGACGAAGACATGTCCCTTGCGCAGATAGATGTCGTAACCCAGGCCCTCGGTGATGCGCCAGGCCGAATGCTGGAACTGCGGCATCCAGCGGGTCTTCGGTCCCTGCAGCACGAGGACGGTGTTGCTGATGACGAAGGCGAGCCCGATCGAGGCGATGAGCGGCACGGTCGTCGCCGACTGGCGCAGGCGCGAGAAGACGAGAAAATTCACGGTCCATCCGGCGAGCGCGCCGGCGACGATCACGTAGACGGCGGTCGCGAGGATCGGCAGCAGCGTAAAGCTCCCGCCGAGATTCAAAGTCACGACATAGGCCAGATATGTCGCGAAGGCGCCCATCATGTAGAGCTCGCCGAAGGCGAGATTGATGAAGCGGGCGATGCCGTAGATGAGGTTGAAGGAAACGGCGAGAAGCGCATAGAGGCAGCCGGTGGTGAAGCCGTTGATCGTCTGCTGCAGCAAATAGAGCGCATGGGCCAGAGGGGTCTGGGTGCTTCGCTCTTCGTTCGGCACCATGTTGTCATGGGTGCGCAGCCATAGACCCTTGTAGAGCTGCTGCAGGTCGTAACGCTGAAACACCCCGTGGTCCTTGGTCCGCACCTGGTCGATCTGCCAGACGCCCGCGGTGTGCGCGATCGGAAGAAACCAGCAGATGATCCAGTCCTCGGCGTGATTGCCGTCGCCCCGCGCCCAGGAAAGCCGCACGCCGAGATTCTGCGCGGCACTCCCCTGCACCTCGGCTGTGATGGGCCCGGGATGCTCATCGAAGCCGACCACCAGCTCCTTGCAGCGCGCCACCGCCGCCGGCGCTTCCTGCGCCGCGCGGGCGGGCGCCGAGAGGCCGAAGCACAGCAGCAGGACCAAGAGGGCAACGATCGGGGCGAGTACCCTGCCCCTTCTGTCTTGGCCTCCCTGGCATTCCGGTGTTACCATTAAAAGAACTTTAGGCGGTAACACGTGGAAGCGCAATCATCAAACGACGGATTCGAAGCTCCTAGCCGGGCGGCGACCCTCGATCTGGTCGCCCACGCCCTCTGCCTGAACTTCACCAACACATCCAGCGGCCGCGGAACCTCGCTGCGCCAGGAGCATCTCCGGCAATGGGAGAACCTCCTGGACTGGGCCGAGCATGCTGGCGTGATCCACCCCGGCCAACGCTGGATCTTCGAAGCGAGCCCGCTCCCGGCGACCCGGGACGCTCTCGCCTCGGCGCTCGAGCTGCGCGAGGCACTCTACCGGCTCTTCCGCGCGATCATCGCCGACGAGGCTCCGCCCGCCGGGTCCATCGCCGTGCTGAATCGGATGCTGGCCGAAGCCATGGCCGCCGCGGAGATCGTGCCGGCGGATGCCGGCTATCGCTGGGACTGGCGCGAGGAGGAGAGCCGTCCGATGCGCCTGCTCTGGCCGGTCGTCCGTTCCGCAGCCGAGCTTCTGACCGGACCCGAGCTTGCGCGCGTCAAGTTCTGCCCCGGAGAGGGCTGCGGCTGGCTCTTTCTCGACACGACGCGCAATGGCACGCGGCGCTGGTGCGAGATGGATGTCTGCGGCAGCCGGGCCAAGATGCGCCGCTATCATCAGCGGCGGCGGGCGGCGGCCGACAATCCATTCTGATCCGCCTCAAGCGCCATGTTCCCCTTCCCCGGGACATGCTCTAGGTTAGGCGATCATCCTGCAATCGCGGGCCAAGGAGCCCCTCACCTCATGTCGCAAGCTGCTGCCACCGTCTCGTCACGCAAGGGCACGACGCGGGCCGAATTCAATTGGGAGGATCCGCTTCTCCTCGAGGATCAGCTGAGCGAGGAGGAGCGGCTGGTGCGCGACACGGCGCGCCAGTATTGCCAGGACAATCTGATGCCTCGTGTCCTGGAAGCGAACCGCCACGAATATTTCGACCGGACCATTATGACCGAGCTCGGCGCGCTGGGCCTCCTGGGCTCCACCATCGAGGGCTATGGCTGCGCCGGGGTCAATTATGTCTGCTACGGCCTCGTGGCGCGCGAGGTCGAGCGCGTCGACAGCGGCTACCGCTCCGCCATGAGCGTGCAGTCGAGCCTCGTCATGCATCCCATCTACGCCTACGGGACCGAGGCCCAGCGCCAGCGCTATCTGCCGCGGCTTGCCACCGGCGAGATCATCGGCTGCTTCGGGCTCACCGAGCCCGACCACGGCTCCGATCCCGGCAGCATGATCACCCGCGCCCGCAAGGTCAGCGGCGGCTATGTGCTCAAGGGCGCGAAGACCTGGATCACCAATTCGCCGGTGGCCGATGTCTTCGTCGTCTGGGCCAAGGACGAGACGGGCACGATCCGCGGCTTCATCCTCGAGAAAGGGATGAAGGGCCTCTCGGCGCCGAAGATCGAGGGCAAGTTCTCGCTGCGCGCCTCCATCACCGGCCAGATCGTCATGGAGGATGTGGAGATCCCCGAGGAGAACCTGCTGCCCAATGTCAGCGGCCTCAAGGGGCCCTTCGGCTGCCTCAACAATGCCCGCTTCGGCATTTCCTGGGGCGCGCTCGGCGCGGCCGAGTTCTGCTGGCGCGCGGCGCGCGACTACACGATGAACCGCAAGCAGTTTGGCCGGCCGCTCGCCGCCAACCAGCTCATCCAGAAGAAGCTCGCCGATATGCAGACCGAGATCACGCTGGGCCTCCATGCCTGCCTGCGCCTTGCCCGCCTGAAGGACGAGGACCGCGCCGCGCCCGAGATGATCTCGCTCCTGAAGCGCAATTCCTGCGGCAAGGCGCTGGATATCGCACGCATGGCTCGCGACATGCATGGCGGCAATGGCATCGCCGACGAATACCACGTGATCCGCCATGTGATGAATCTGGAGGCGGTCAATACCTATGAGGGCACGCATGACGTGCACGCCCTCATTCTCGGCCGGGCGCAGACGGGGATTCAGGCCTTCAGCTAGCTGGGTTCACTCGCCTTCAGGGAGCTGCAGATGACCAGCATGACGGTCCAGCTTCGCAGCCTTCCCGATACCGAAGCCGCTGTCGGCTGGGCAGGCGCCCATGCGGTCGTGGTCGACAGGCCGGAGGGCATGGCCGGCGGCAAGGGCCTTGGGTTCAACGGCGGCCAACTCCTCGGCTTGGCGATCGGCGGCTGCTTCTGTAATGACCTGCACTATGTCGCCCATGAGATGGGCCTCCGCCTGACCTCGGTCGAAGTCGACGTCACGGTTTCCTTCCAGGGAAGTCCCCTCCTCGCGACCCGAGCCGCGCTCAGCGCCCGGGTGAGCGCCGCCGACAGGGGCGCCGATATCGGCGCTCTCATCAGGCGGGCGCAGGAAATCTCGACGGTCAGCAATTCGCTGAAACGCGGCATCCCCGTCCATTTCGACAGCGCGGCTTAGCGCCGCGCCCGGGGACTCAGGCCGCGGTCAAGACCGCTTCGCTGAGGGCGAGCGCATCGGCCGGCGTGATCTCGCGGCAATTGGAATCCCGCATGGGCTTGTTCTCAGGCTGCATCATCGTATCGGCCAGGCGCTTCGTATCGGCCTTGCCGAGCCCATCCTCGGCGAGCGAGATCGCACGCCCCGTGGAGCGCACGAAGCGGTCGAAGGCCTCGCCGAGATCGGCGACGATGGCGGCCTCACCGCGGCCCTCCACCGGCACGCCGAGGGCGGCTGCCACCGCCGCATGGCGGGCCGGCGACACTTCGGCGTTCCAGGCGATGGCAACGCGTAGCGAGAGACCGACGGCGCGTCCGTGATGCACATGGCCGACGGCTCCCAAAGCGTGACCCAGCGCATGGGCGACTCCGGTGCCGGCATTATCGATCGCAATGCCCGCCGAAGCCGCGGCGATCTGGACATAGCCGCGAGCGGCCAGGTCGTCAGGCACGGCGACGGCACGAGGCAAATGAGCCGCGATCAACCGGATCGCTTGCAGGCCGACGGAATCATTCATCGGATTGGCGCGCCGGATCGTCACCGCCTCGATGGCGTGGACCAGCGCATCGATCCCTGTAGCCGCCGTCAGATGCGGCGGCAGGCCGACGGTCAACCTGGGATCTAGAAGAGCCAGATCCGCCGCCAGCCCGTCGCCCCAGCCCCAGAGCTTCTCGCCTTTGTCATTGCTGTAGACCGAGACGCGGGTCGTCTCCGAGCCGGTGCCGGAGGTGGTGGCGATGCAGATCTTCTTCAGGGGGCGAGCCGGGAGCGGGTTCACCGCGAGGGCATAGTGGTCCGCCGGCTGCTCGGCCGGGGCGATGGCGGCGGCCATCTTGCCCACATCGAGCGCCGAGCCGCCGCCGAGGCAGACGACGAGCTTGGCCCCATGCCGGCGCGCCAGATCCGCCGCGGCATCGATCTGCCGGCTCAGCGGATCGCTGCGGACATCCTGGAAGCGGGCGACCTTATGGCCGCCGGCCTTGAGGATCCCCTCCACCCGGTCGCCCATCGCGGAAATGCCGGGGTCATTGACCAGCAGGACGGGCGCATCGGCGCCCACCAGGCGCGTCACATCGCCGGCGAGCTTCTCCACCCGGTCGATGCCGAAGGCGACGGGCGTGGTGGGGCCAAAGCTGAAATTAGACAGGGTCATGGCTGATCCGTGTGAGGGGTCTCGAATGGGCGCAAATAGATAGCGATCGACCTGTCTCTTGTCGCGCTCAAAGTGGGTCGCGAGCGACAGGGGTTGACGGGCCGGACCTGGAGGCGTATCTAAAGGGCGGCGCCGATTTGAGCCTTCAGCTTGCGGGCGCCTTATAAATGCAGCTAAAGCGACGGTGCTTGAACCGCCCAGCTTAGCTGAGGCGGTTTTTTCGTTTACCGGCCTGGTCTACCGGCGCGTAACGGACCCGCGGGATTTGAGGGGCAGCTTGCGCCGCGTGACCAACCGCTAAAGCGTCTTAACCATCGTGTGGCCCCGCACGAGAGAGAGCTATGGAGGGCCCGATGGCGACCGATCTGAAGGACATCTTCACCAACACCCAGAGCAGCCTGCGGCAGAACCCGCGCGACGCCGCGGCGACTTTCGCCGCAGCGACCCGTCAGCTTGCGGGGCTTCGCAGCGAGGCGGCGATCCGCGATTTCCGCCTCACCCTCGATGAGCCCCCGGCGCTCGGCGGCGGGGATGCGGGGCCGAACCCCGTCGAACTGGTTCTGGCCGCGCTCGGCGCCTGCCAGGAGATCACCTACCGCCTCTATGCCGAGACCCTGGGCATCCCGCTGAACCATGTCGCGGTCAAGGTCGAGGGCCGTCTCGATCTGCGCGGATTCTTCGCCGTGGAAGACAGCGTCCGCCCGGGCTTCCGCGACATCCGCGCCACCGTCGAGATCGACAGCCCGGCGAGCGCGGACGACATCGAGCGCCTCAAGGCGACCGTGGACCGCCACTGCCCCGTGCTCGACATCCTG
>DATFRE010000274.1:0-6094 GCA_035263545.1 Dongiaceae bacterium | reverse complement strand
GGGATTCGAGCGGGTGCTGGCGACGGGCACCGTCGATGTGGTGGGAGTCGATCCCGGGCGGGCCGAGGGCATCACGGGCTTCAAGAAGATCTGCGACCGGGTCGAGGCCTATCGGCGCCAGGCCAATGCCCATGCCTGGTCCTCGGCCATCGTCACCGCGGCGAGCCTTGCCATCTCCTTCAGCAGCCCGGCCTGCAAGCTCTTCGAGTTCAAGCCGCTGCGCAATCCCATGCAGCACGATCTCGTGACGAACCCCTTCGATCATGTCGAGGGCTGGGTCTATCCGCCCACCGGGCCCGGCCTCGGCATCGAGGTCATCGAGGCGGTCGTCGAGGGATTCCGCAGCGAGAAGGTGCTGGAGCGCGCGAAGTAGAGCCGGAGCGCCACCCTGATTCCCCTCTCCCGCGCTTCGGAGCGGAAGAGGGAAAGATGGGCAGGGGAACGAAGCTACTGCGCCTTCTCGCAGTTGATCATCCAGGGAATCCCGAACTTGTCGGCGAACATGCCGAAGCGCTGGGCCCAGAAGGTCTCCTGGAGCGGCATATGCACCTGGCCGCCCTCGGAGAGCGTCTTGTAGAGGCGCTCGGCCTCGGCGGGATCCGTGGGGCTGATGTTCACATAGAATCCCTTCGGGGCCTCGTAGCGGCCCTGCTGCGCGTCGGAGCCCATCAGCGCCCGGCCGCCCACCATCAGCCGGGCGTGAAGGATATGGTTCTTCGCCTCCGGCGGGACCGGGCCGCCCATCGGCACATCGCCATGGCGCAGCATGGCGACGATCTTGCCGCCGAGCGCGGTCTCGTAGAACTTGAAGGCGGCCTCGCATTGGCCATTGAAGGTCAGATAGGGGGTCATCGTCCTTCTCCCGTGCTGTCCGGTTATTTCCGCCTGCCGGCCTTGGCCGCGGTCTTTGCCGCTTCGGCGCGCATGCGCTCCTCGGCCTCGCGCAGCTCGGGCGTGAACTCGGCGCCGAAATCATCCGCCTCGTAGAGCGGACGGATCTCGATCTCGACCTCGCCATCGGCGTCCAGAGCCGGCCAGCGCTTGACCCAGTCGATCGCCTCCTGCAGGGACGCCACCTGGATAAGGCAATAACCCGCCATCACCTCCTTGCTCTCGGTGAAGGGGCCGTCGGTGACGGTGGGCTTGCCGCGACGGAACTTCACGCGCGCGCCCTTGGATGTCGGCTTCAGCCCGTCGCCGGCAAGCATCACGCCCGCCTTGGTCATCTCCCCGATATAAGCGCCCATGGCCTCCATAAGCTGCTGGCTCGGCATGACGCCGGCCTCGGTCTGCTTGTCGGCCTTGCGCAGGATCATGAAACGCATAGCTCATCTCCATGGTTGCGGTATTCGGCTCGGCTTGTCGTAGCCCCAAGGACGGTCGTCATGCCGGCGTTCCGACATTTCAGGAGGCAGTTTTTTTCAGCACTGCCTCAGGCGGGCTTGCTGTCCTTGATCAGGCGGTCGAGATGGAGGCGGATATGAGCGGCCTCCGCCGGGGTATGGGCGAGCGCGATCGCCCGGTCGAAGGCGGCGCGGGCCTCCTCATTCCGGCCGAGCTGCATCAGGAGCGCGCCCCGCACCCCGAAGAAATGGAAGTAGCCGGCGAGCCGCTGGGCCAAGGGCTCGATCATCTCGAGCCCCGCGGCGGGCCCGCGCAGCTTGGCGACCGCCACGGCCCGGTTGAGGCTCACCACCGGCGAAGGCTGCAGGTTCTCCAGCAGGGCATAGAGCTGGTCGATCTCGGCCCAGTCGGTCTCCTCGAACCGCGCCGCATGGGCATGGACGCCGGCAATGGCGGCCTGGATCTGATAGGGCCCGGCGCGCCGGTGCCGGAGCGCCTTCTCCACCAGCGCATGGCCTTCGGCGATCAGCTCGCGATCCCAGAGGCCGCGATCCTGATCCTCCAGCAGCACAATGGCGCCCTCCCCATCGAGGCGCGCCGGTGCCCGCGCATGCTGGAGAAGCAGGAGCGCCGTCAGCCCCATGATCTCGGGCTCGGCCGGGAAGAGGCGCAGCAGGAGACGGGCGAGGCGGATCGCCTCCTCGCAGAGCGAGGCGCGGATATGGGCGCTGCCGCCGCTCGCCGAATAACCCTCGTTGAACACCAGATAGATCATCGCGGCGACGGCGGCGAGGCGCTCCGCCCGCTCGACGGCGCCGGAAGTCTCGAAGGGAAGCTCGGCCTTGGCGACGCGGCTCTTGGCTCGCGTAATCCGCTGCTCCATGGCGCTTTCGCTCACCAGGAAGGCACGCGCGATCTCCTTGACGGTGAGGCCGGAGACGATGCGCAGCGCGAGCGCGATCTGCTGGGTCGCCGGCAGATCGGGATGGCAGCAGATGAAGAGCAGGCGCAGCACGTCGTCCCGGTAATGGCCGCTGTCGAGGCGCTCGGCGATCTCGCCCTCCGCATCCTCCAGATCGGAGATCACGTCATCGGGCGGCAGCGGCTCGTGGCGGCGCTCGCGGCGCGCCGTATCGAGCCCGGCATTGCGCCCGACGAAGATCAGCCAGGCGGCCGGATCGCGGGGCGGCCCGTTCTGGGGCCAGTGGCGCAGCGCCCTGAGGCAAGCCTCCTGGAAGGCTTCCTCGGCCCGGTCGAGATCGCGGAAATAGCGCAGCAGCGCGCCCACCACCTGGGGCCGGGCGGAGGTCAGCGCCGCATCGATCCCCGCGAGATCGCTCACGCCGGCAGGCTCGGCAGCGGACCCCCGGGACGGAACACCCTGAGCGGGCGGATCTCGAAGGTGCCGCTGGTCTCGTCGCCCTTGAGCGCGCGCGCCACCTCGATCGCCTCCTCCAGCGTCGCGCAATCGACGATGTAGAGGCCCAGAAGCTGCTCCTTGGTCTCGGCGAAGGGACCATCGAGCACGATCGTCTCGCGACCGGCTCTGAGCGTGGTCGCCGCGGTGGTCGGCATCAGGCGGACGACGGGACCGAGCTTGCCCTCCGCCGCCAGCTTCTTCTGCACGATCTGGCGATGGGCGATGACGGCGTCATCCTCCTCCTTGGTCCAGCCTTCGACCACCCGTTCGTCGTGGTAGCAGAGTATGGCGTAATGCATGCAGCACCTCCTTCTCCTCCCAAGGACGCGGGAGTATGCCCGAACTCGACACCCAGGCTCAAAAAGTTCGAGAGCGCGTACGCTCGAATCTCCCTCTCCCGCGCTTTGAAGCGGCAGAGGGGACGCCGGCGCGAAGCGGTGGCGTGGGGTGAGGGCTGTTCAAGTCCGGTGCTTGGCTGACCCTCAACTTCCCGTGGCTTCGCCACGGGCCCCTTCCTCTCTCCCGCTTCAAAGCGCGGCAGAGGGATCAAGCCTTCTTCTTGCGGCGAGCCACGACCTTCTCATAGGCGGCCTGGAGTCTGGCGGCGACGGATGGCCCGGCGCCGCGCCGGCGCGGCATCCCGAGATGGGTCTCACGCAGCTCGCCCATGAAGGCCTCCCACATCCTAGGGCCGCCTTGGGCCAGGAGCTCGGCACGAATGCCGAGCTCCTCGCTGACCGGCAGATGCTTGTGACCCCAGGCCGCCATCTGGGCAAGGACCGGCAGCAGCTCGATGCCCTTCTCGGTCAGGCTATAGATTACCTTCTGCTTATGGCTCGGATCCTCGGCCTTGCTGATGATTCCCTCCGCCAGCAGGGTCTTCAGCCGGGCGGCCAGGATATTGGAGGCGATGCCCTCCTCGGAGTTCAGCAGCAGCTCCCGGAAATGGCGCCGGTTGCCGAAGATCATGTCGCGGATGATCAGCAGGCTCCATCTGTCGCCCACCACCTCGAGAGTCAGGTTGATCGGGCAGCCCGATCGCTGGTTGTTGCTCATTTTTGTCTTCGATCCGCAGCTTGCAGGATCGCATTCATGATCCTAGGATACAACTGCTTGTCTTTTGCAATCATATAATGGAGCATAGGATGGAACGGCATGCGCGGCCGGCGGATGTGATCCGCCGCTACTACGGCGCCTATGAGGCGAAGGAGCGCGGCGCGATCGAGCCGCTCCTGGGCGAGGACTTCACCTTCAGCAGTCCCCATGACGATCGCATCGGCCGCGCCGCCTATTTCGAAAGATGCTGGCCCAACAGCGAGAACATCGGCCGTTTCCACATCGAGAGGCTGTTCGTGGAGGGCGACGAGGCCTTCGTGCTCTACGAGCTAGAGCCCGAGGCCGGGACCAGTTTCCGCAACACGGAGTTCTTCCGCTTCGAGGATGGAAGGATCAGGGCGGTCGAGGTCTATTTCGGATCCAATAAGGGCAGCGCAGAGACATAGCGATTTCGACGGCGGATCCGCCGGACCTCCTGCCCGTGACCTTTCTCTATGACCGGGACGGACAGATCAATCGCCTGTCGGCGCCGGCGTTTGACTTGCCGGTCAGTGCTCCACGAGCTGCGGCAAGGCCACCGCAGCGTCCGGCCGTTCGCGCAGAAGGGTCAGCATTTCCCGGAGGCAGCTGCTGATCTCCTCGTGGAAGGCCGAGCCGCGGATTCCGTCCACATCCGAGACCGCGCCCTCCAGCTCGCCGACGACCTCGTCGCTGGTGATGACGCCTTTCGATTGCAGCCGGATCACGAGCGTCCAGGCGAGGCGGGAAACGAGGTCTTCGAGAGCCGATGCACCGATCATTTGAATTCCTTGCCGGCCAGCGCCGCCGCCGCGACGAAGCTCGCATTTGCGTCCTCGAACTGACGGAGCGTGTTCTCGACGCTGTAGGGGCGTTCCAGCTTCGTCGCGGGGTCCCATTCGCTGCGCGCCGCCGCGAAGAAATCGCCGCCATAGACATGGAGGGCGCCGGTGAAGCTCGTCATCGGATTGGTCACCGAATGGATGATGTTGCGCCCCAGCGGCTCCGCTTCCTTGGCGACGAGCCGCTTCGCTCCCGCGGGCTCGACCCTCCCGCCGGCATCGTCCCTGATGCGGCGCCAAAACACATTGTCTTCGCAGCCGGCATAGATGCCGATGATCGCCCACATCTGGTGATTATGCGGCATGAAGCTCATGCCCGGCGCCCAGACGAGATTGAGGATGGTGAGCTCCGGCGAGCAATAGAGCTTCTCGATCTGGGCCCAGCGCGGCTCGCCGAGTGCCGACATGAGCGATGCCGGCTCCGAGACCGTGCGGGCCACCACTTCGCGCATCGCCTTCAGCGGTTGGTCCGCCCCGAGGGCGTCCTGGCATTCGCCGATGAACCGATAGAGGTCGAACTGCATAGTCTCGTCCGCGGCCTTCCTGCCCCACCCGCCGAGCCCGCCCTGCTCGGCCGTCATTTGCGGTCAATCTAAGGTCAAAGCCGACGGTGCATCCAATGCATAATATGTCGGAATCTTCATGCTTCTCGGGTATAGTTCCCTCATGGAACTGCGGCATTTGCGTTACTTCGTCGCCGTGGCGGAGAACGGGGGAAACGTCTCGAAGGCGGCCGGCAAGATCCGCCTCTCCCAGCCGGCGCTGTCGCGCCAAGTTCATGATCTGGAAAACGAATTAGGCGTCGTGCTCTTCGAGCGCGCGGGCCAGCGCCTCTATCTGACCGGGGCGGGGGAGGATCTTCTCGCCTATGGCCGCAAGGTCCTGAACGAGGCGGCCGCCTTCCGCGAGCGCGCCCGCGTGCTTCATGGCGGGGATGCGGGCGTCCTGCGCGTGGGTGCGACCCCGCAGAGCCTGCAGCGCCTCTTGCCCACCGTGCTCGGCCGCTTCCGCAAGGCCATGCCGCGGGTCGATGTCCGGCTGACCGAGGGGCCCTCGGCCATGCTTCTGGACCTGATCCGGAAGGGAACGCTCCATCTTGCCTTCGCCACCTACGAGCCCGATCTGCGCAAGGGTGCGCATCTCGTCGGCGTCATGCCGCTCTTCGCCGTCAGCAATGGCGAGCCCGAGGGCCAGAAGGATACCCTCGAGGTGGATGCTCTCGAGGATGTGCCGCTCCTCCTGCTGCAGCATGGCTTCGGTGCCCGCGAGCTCTTCGACGCCGCCTGCCAGGTCGCCCATATCCGACCCCACATCTTCCTCGAGAGCAACGCGCCGGCGACGCTGCTCTCGCTGGTGAGCGCAGATTGCGGCGTGGCAATTCTTCCGGGCACCATGGATCTCAGGAAGAGCGGCC
>DATFRE010000273.1:0-2254 GCA_035263545.1 Dongiaceae bacterium | reverse complement strand
AGGCATCGATGGCCATGGGGCTGTCGAGGAAGACCCGGAGGCTCTTCAGCCGGCCCTTGGCCTTCAGCCGCTCGATATGGAAGAGCAGAGTCTGGGCGCGGCCGACCGCGAAGGCCGGGATGACGACGGTGCCGCCCCGGGCCACGGTCCGCTCGATGATGTCTCCCAGCAGGGCCTGGGCATCGACCGCCTCATGGGCGCGGTCGCCATAGGTCGATTCGACGACGACGTAATCCGCTGCCTCGATCACTGCGGGGTCGGGCAGTATGGGATCGTCATAGCGCCCGAGATCGCCAGAAAAGACGATGCGCTTGCCGCCCCAGCCGAGCTCCACGATCGAGGCGCCCAGGATATGGCCGGCGCGGCGCAGACGAAGACGCGCCCCCGGGGAAAGCGTCTTCTCCTGCTCGAAGGGCAGCGTCGAAAGATGCTCGAGCGCGCGCTCGGCATCGGCGACGCCATAGAGCGGCAGGGCCGGCTTGTGCTTCGAGAAGCCATGGCGGTTGGCGAACGCGGCATCCTGCTCCTGGAGATGGCCGCTGTCGGGCAGCAGGATCCGGCAGAGATCCGCCGTCGACTCCGAGCAATGCGCCTGGCCCCTGAAGCCGTCGCCCAGGGCCGGCAGATAGCCGGTGTGATCCAGATGGGCATGGGTCAGGACGACGCTGTCGATACTGGCCGGCAGGACGGGAAAGGGTGCCCAGTTCTTGAGGCGAAGCTGCTTCAGCCCCCGGAACAGGCCGCAATCCACGAGGATGCGCGTCGAATCGAGCGTCAGGAGATGGCGCGAGCCGGTCACGGTCCCGGCCGCTCCCAGGAACTGCAGCGTCAGCGGCATATCGTCCTCCCTCTAGGCGCCTTTCCTAACGCGTCGCCGCCATGGCCGCTAGTCCCGCGGCCGATCGGCTTTTGACACCCCTTGTCTTTTCCCCCGCGCCGGGCCTCAAATGGCCCACCAAAAACTGGCCGGCGGGGCGGGGGACCACCCGGCCAGAAATCGGTGTCGAAAACGAAACAGAGGAGGCTTTCCCGTGATCAGTAAACGTCCAGGCTTTGCCGCGCTCTTTGGCCGGCTCGCCCTTGTCGCCGCTCTTGCCATCGCCAGCTTCACTCTCGCCCGGCCCGCGGCGGCAGATATGATCGGCAATTGCGAGCTCACCGGCACGAAGGGGCAATTCCCGTTGACGCCGGCGCGTTCCGGCCAGGTCACCGCCGAAGTCAGCCTCCCGGCGCCCGGCTGGTGGAACGGCGACACGGTGGACACCATCAAGGACGGCTACGAATACTGCATGGCGGCCAACATCGCCTGGCGCGCCGGCTTCGACAAGCTCCAGGTGGTGAATGTCGCCTGGGATGCACTGGTCGCGGGCCAGACCAAGGACTTCGACTTCGCCCTCTCGGAAATCTCCATCACCCCCGACCGCGCGAAGGTCGTCACCTTCTCGGTTCCCTATTTCTATTCCGACATCGGCGTGCTGGTGAAGAAGGGGGCCCAGGTCGACGGCTCCAATATCAGATCCATGCGCATCGGCGTGCAGGGAGCGACCACCGGCGCCGATTTCGTCACCAACAAGCTGAAGCCGACCCAGCAGGTGAAGGTCTACCCGGACCAGCCCAGCATGTTCACGGCCCTGGCCGCGGGGCAGATCGACGCCGCGATGACCGACACTTCGATCGTTCTCGCCCAGGCCACCATCTCCAACGGCAGCCAAGTGGTCGTTGGCCAGTACCATACCGGCGAGACCTATGGTGCCCTCTATCCCAAGGATTCGCCGAACGCAGCGAACTTCGACAAGATCATCCAGGCCCTGATCGATGACGGTACGCTCGCCAAGCTGTCGGCGAAGTACCTGGCAGCGGCCTGGGGCGCCGATCCGACGAAGATCCCCTATTTCAAGCCGGGGACGTAGTGGGAGGCGCTGCGGAGCCTGAAAAGGACGGACGATGAGCTCCGGCGGCGAGGCCCCGCCATCTTCTGCCGCAGCGTCCGGTAGCGGCAGCCGCCGCTTCGGCGCCGCCTCGCCCCCCAAGGAAGCGACGAGCTGGGCGACCACCGCCCTGCTCGTCGCCTTCCTCCTCATCGCCACCACATGGTTCACGTTGCAGGGTGTCCGCGGGGCGCTGGCCGAGCTCAAGGTCGGAAGCGTCTATACCGACATCCTGCTGGTGATCCTCGGTCTCGGCGTCTGCATCCTGGCTCTGCCGGCACTGCGCAGCCTGACGGCTGCCCGCGAAGGCCGCGCGGCGCTGGCCG
>DATFRE010000272.1:0-5367 GCA_035263545.1 Dongiaceae bacterium | reverse complement strand
CTTCTCCTCGGTGGTGAAGAAGACGGCGCCTGCCGTCGTCAACATCTATACCCGGCGCGTGGTTCAGGCCCGCAACGTCTCGCCGCTGTTCAACGACCCCTTCTTCCAGCAGTTCTTCGGCAACGACTTCGGCGGCACCGTGCCGCAGCAGCGGGTGCAGAACTCGCTCGGCTCCGGCGTGATCCTGCGGGCCGACGGGCTGATCGTCACCAACAACCATGTGATCAAGAACAGCGACCAGATCACGGTGGTGCTGAGCGACCGCCGCGAATACCCGGCCCATGTCATGCTGGCCGATGAGCGGATCGATCTCGCTCTGCTCAAGATCGAGCCGGGCAAGGCCGTGCTGCCCACCCTGCCGCTGGCGGATTCCGACCAGATCGAGGTCGGCGATTTCGTGCTCGCCATCGGCAACCCGTTCGGCGTCGGCCAGACGGTCACCAGCGGGATCGTCTCGGCGCTCGCCCGCACCCAGGTCGGGATCAGCGACTACGGCTTCTTCATCCAGACAGACGCGGCGATCAACCCGGGCAATTCCGGCGGCGCCCTGGTGACCATGGACGGCAAGCTCGCCGGCATCAACACGGCGATCTACTCCCAATCCGGCGGGTCGATCGGCATCGGCTTCGCCATCCCGGCCAATATGGTCGCCCGCTTTCTCGCCGCCGAGCTCAAGGGCGGCCATCTCGACCGGCCCTGGATCGGCGCCAGCGGCCAGGCCGTCAGCGCCGACATGGCCGAGGCTCTGGGGCTCGATCATCCGACCGGCGTCATCATCGACGAGATCTATCCCGGCAGCCCCGCCAGCCAGGCCGGGCTGAAGCGCGGCGACGTCGTCACGGCCATCAACGGCAAGCTGGTGGAGGACCCGGGCAGCCTGCGCTTCCGCCTGGCCACCCTCGATATCGGCGAAACCGCGACCCTCTCGATCGTCCGCAAGGGCCAACCCTCGGATCTGAGGATCCGGCTCATTGCCCCGCCCGAGACGCCGCCGGCCAATAAGACGGAGCTCCAGGGTGCCCAGCCGCTTGCGGGTGCCACGGTCGCGAACCTCTCGCCGGCGCTGGCCGAGCAATTGCAGCTCGATGGCGAATGGAAGGGCGTGGTGATCGTCCAGATCCGTCGCGGTGCCACCGCCATGCGCCTCGGGCTCAGGCAGGGGGACATCATCGTCGCGGTCAACGGCCGCAACCTCAACAAGGTCGCCGACCTGCAGCAGGCGCTCGACACCGCCAACGGCAGCTGGGACGTCACTTTCCGCAGAGACGGGGAAACCCGCACGCTGCGTATCGATTGAGGAGTTGGCGGTGACGGGATTGTTCGAATCCCAGGCACCTCGCCCGCTTGCGGACCGGCTTCGCCCCAAACGGCTCGAGGAGATCGTCGGCCAGCAACACCTCCTGGCTCCGGACGCGCCCATCGGGCGCATGGTCG
The DNA here is from genome assembly GCA_035263545.1 of Dongiaceae bacterium. Classification (GTDB taxonomy): domain Bacteria; phylum Pseudomonadota; class Alphaproteobacteria; order Dongiales; family Dongiaceae; genus DASXQK01. The sequence continues at coordinate 3,933 of DATFRE010000272.1, read as the reverse complement.
CCTCGGGCCATATCTCCTCGATGATCCTCTGGGGGCCGCCGGGCTGCGGCAAGACCACGCTCGCCCGGCTCCTCGCCGAGCATACCTCGCTGCATTTCGAGCCCCTCTCGGCGGTCTTCTCTGGCGTTGCCGATCTGAGGAAGATCTTCGAGGCGGCGAAGTCGCGCCGGATGGCGGGGCAGGGGACGCTGCTCTTCATCGACGAGATCCACCGCTTCAACCGCGCCCAGCAGGACGGCTTTCTGCCCTATGTCGAGGACGGCACCGTCATCCTCGTGGGCGCGACGACGGAGAACCCCTCCTTCGAGCTGAACGGAGCGCTTCTCTCCCGCTGCCAGGTCTTCGTGCTCAACCGGCTCGACGACGCCTCCATGGAGCAGCTCATGGGCCGGGCGGAAGCCGCGGAAGGCCGGGCGCTCCCCCTCGATGCCGAGGCGCGCCGGGCGCTGCGCGCCATGGCCGATGGTGATGGGCGCTATCTGCTGAACATGGCCGAGGAGCTGCTGCGCCTGCCGCCGGGGCCGAAGCTCGACAATGCCGGGCTGGCCGCCGCGGTGCAGCGCCGGGCCCCGCTCTATGACAAGGCCCAGGAAGGCCACTACAACTTCATCAGCGCGCTGCATAAGTCGCTGCGCGGCTCGGATGCCGACGCGGCCCTCTACTGGCTCGCCCGCATGCTGGCCGGCGGCGAGGATCCGCGTTATATCGCCCGGCGCCTGGTCCGCTTCGCGGTCGAGGATATCGGCATGGCCGATCCCGATGCCCTGCCGCAATCGATCGCCGCCTGGGAGGCCTATGAGCGCCTGGGGTCGCCGGAAGGGGAGCTCGCGATCGCCCAATGCGTCGTCTATCTGGGGACGGCACCCAAATCCAACGCCGCCTACCGCGCCTTCTCGGCGGCGCAGGCGACGGCGGCGGAAACCGGCTCGCTCATGCCGCCGAAGCACATCCTGAACGCGCCCACGCGGCTGATGAAGCAGCTCGGCTATTCGAAAGGCTATGCGTACGACCACGACGCGCCGGAGGCCTTCTCGGGTCAGGACTATTTCCCCGAGGGCATGGAGCGCCAGACCTTCTACCGTCCGGTCGAGCGGGGATTCGAACGCGAGATCCGCAAGCGGCTCGACTATTGGTCGAAACTCAGATCCGAGCGTTCCAAATGATCTGCGCGTCTCGCATGGCTCGCTTGTGCACCTCTATCGGCTTTGACGCTTGTGGCTGTAGATAATTCTGGCTACGGTCGCGCTTTCTCACGGCAGCACAAGCGGATGAACTGAGGGATGATGCGCGATTATCTCTCGCCCGAGCGCAATCGGGTGGCACTTCTGACGATCGATGCCCAGCGGGATTTCTGCATGTCCAGCGGGCGAGGAAAGAGCGGCTGCTCCGCCCCCTTCACCGCGGCGATGATCCGATTGACGAAGGGATTTCGCGCCAAGGCTAGGCCCATCGTTCATGTCGTGCGGCTCTACCGCTGCGACGGTTCCAATGTGGAACTGTGCAACCGGGCGTCGATCGAAGAAGGGCAGCGCTTCGTCATGCCCGGAACTTCGGGCGCCGAGCTGATCGAAGGGCTGAAGCCCGATCACGGCCAGCGTCTGGATGCGAGCCTGCTGCTGGATGGCAAATTCCAGAGCCTGGGCCGCAATGAGTGGGCCATGTACAAGCCGCGCTGGAGCGCCTTCTACCAGACTCCGCTCGAGGAGCATCTGAAGGGCCAGGGCATCACGACCCTCGTGATCAGCGGCTGCAATTTTCCCAACGGACCGCTGGCCAGCATCTATGCCGCGAGCAACCGGGACTTCCGTATCGTGCTCGCGACCGATGCCATCTCCTGCAGCAACGACGCCACCCTTGCCGAGCTCGCCCGCATGGGCGTCTATCTCATGACCAGCGACCAATGCCTCGCCTGGCTCGCGCGCGAGGGCCAGGTCGCCGCCGCGTAACTTCCTCTTTTCCCCGCGGCTTGCATCCATCACCCTGACCCTCGCCCATTTCGGCGGGCGAGGGGATCAGCAGCATGGCTAGCACCACGCTATCGGCCGTCACCTCCATCACCGTGACCGAGGCCGAGGCCGATCTTCGCCTTGATCGCTGGTTCAGGCGGCACTTCCCCGGGCTCACCCATGGCCGGCTGGAGAAGCTGCTGCGCACCGGCCAGATCCGTGTCGATGGCGGGCGGGCCAAGGCGAGCCTGCGCCTGACCGCGGGTCAGACCATCCGCGTGCCGCCTCTGGGCGAGGCGATCGCGCCGGCCGAGAACGGAACCGGCCCCCGGGCGCCGCGGCAGCCTCGGCGGGCCGAGGACGACCGGCTGATCGCGGAGCTTCGCCGGCGGATTCTCCATCGCGATCGCGACGCCCTGATCATCGACAAGCCGGCGGGGCTTGCAGTCCAAGGCGGCACGGCGACGGAGCAGCACCTCGACCGCCTGCTGGACGGGCTCCGTTTCGAGGCGCCCGAGCGCCCGCGGCTCGTCCATCGCCTCGACCGCGATACCAGCGGCGTGCTGGTGCTGGCGCGGAGCGCTGCCGCGGCCGGCTGGCTCGCCGCCGCCTTCCGGCGCAAGGAGACCCGCAAGATCTATTGGGCGGCCGCGGTCGGCCTACCCAAGCTGGCCGAGGGGCGCATCGATCTCGCCCTTTCCAAGCAGGGCAGTGGGCATGGGGAGCGGGTGCATCCCGATGAGGAGGGCCAGCGCGCCGTCACCTACTACCGCGTGGTGGAGCATGCGGGCCGGCAGGTCGCCTGGCTTGCGCTCATGCCCATCACCGGGCGCACCCATCAGCTCCGCGCCCATTGCGTGGCCATGGGTACGCCGATCCTGGGTGACGGGAAATATGGCGGCCGCGATGCCTTCCTTCCCGGCGTCGACCTGCCCCGGCAGCTGCATCTCCATGCCCGCAGCATCCGCCTCGCCCGGCTGGGCGGCGGCATTCTCGAAGCGGCCGCCCCGCTGCCGCCCCACATGCTCGTCACCTGGCGCTTCTTCGGCTTCGACCCGGCTCCACCGGAGGAGCCGCTCTCCGACGCCGAGCTTTAGACCTTCTGCACAAGCCGCAATCCGAAGGCTTGCGCCCCATGGGCGCAGAACCGATCATCTAGGCCAAGGCGGAGACTAGCTCCCTCTTGCCGCGGTGAGGATGCGAGGATGCGCCTTAAAACGATCCTGATCGCCCTGCTCGTGCTGGTTGTGGTCGTGCTTGGGGGCGCGGCCGTCTTCGTCATGTCCTTCGACTTCAACCAGTACAAGAGCCTGGTCGCCCGGCAGGTGGAGCAGGCCACGGGGCGGAAGCTGACCATCGAGGGCAATATCGCGCTCGCCCTCTCCCTCACCCCCACCCTCGTTGCCGATGATCTGAGCCTCGCCAATGCGGAGGGCGGGTCGCGGCCGGAGATGGTGACCGCGAAGCACCTGGAGGTGCAGCTCCAGCTCTTGCCGCTCCTCTCGAACCAGATCCGGATCGACCGGCTGATCCTCGACGGCGCCGACTTCCTCCTGGAGACGGACAAGAGCGGGCATGGCAATTGGGTCTTCAATCCGCCCGATGTATCGGCCGCGCCTGCGACAACCGGCAGCGTGCCGCCGCTGCCGGAGGTCGGCCTCGTGCAGATCCGCAATTCACGGGTCAGCTACCGGGAGGGCGGCCGTGAGCGCAGCCTCGATATCCAGAAGCTGGATGCCGAGACCACGGGCGGGCGGGTCGAGCTCGCGCTCACCGCGACGATCGGCAAGGCGCCGGTGACGATCAAGGGCAGCGTCGGAGCGCCGCAGCTCCTGGCCGGTGGCGCGCCCTATCCCTTCGATCTCTCTGTCACGAGCGGGGCGACGAGCGCAACGGTCAAGGGTGCCATCGGCGATATCACCGATATGAGCGGGCTGGCCGCCGAGATCTCCGCGAAGGGCCGGAGCCTGTCGGAGCTGAACGCGTT
>DATFRE010000271.1:0-9677 GCA_035263545.1 Dongiaceae bacterium | reverse complement strand
GATTACTCCCTTGAAGTCTACGGAACCCAGCCCGCCCGGGAAGGCGAGAAATACGTCACCGCCCGTTTCCCGAGTGGCACCGTCGGCCTGGCCATGGCCTCCGGCGGCACGACGGCGATCTGCGTCCAATGCGATACCCAGCTCCGCCTCGAGAACATCCCGCAGGATGTTCAGGCGGCCCATGGCGTGACCGCTCAGGAAGAGGTCACTTTCGTTCGCCTCGAAGGCGGCCCCTTCCATGACGGCATCCGTTTCCGCAATGGGCGGGAGATCTCGCTCCAGCAGCTGAGGCCGGGCGTGGCGGTCTCGGTGGTAAGTCTGCTCGAGCGCGCAGCGCCGCGTTTCGCTCCGGCGGAGCCGGTCACGGTCTAGGTGGACGACGGCCGCCGCGGGCCGGTCCCGCGGCGGCACCTATCGGAAAGCGAACCAGGAGCGGCAGGTATCCCGATCTGCCGGCACGAGGGAGGACGCTCGCACTTCATTCCATGATTTTGCCTTAGCCCCATGCTATGCCGTTTTCCCAGCTCGGTCGGCGGGCCAGGTAACGGGAACAGGCGGCATGAAGGAGAGCGTCCAGGAGATCCTCGTCCGTACCTCGACCGAGGTCGACGTGCCGGCGATGATCGATATCTACGCCCATCACGTCCAGCGGGGGCTCGGGGAATACGAGTTCGAGCCCATGAATCCCGAGGACATCAAGCGGCGGCGCAAGAACATGCTGCGCCGGCGCCTCCCGCATCTCGTCGCCGAGCGCGACGGGGCCGTCGTCGGTTACGCCTATGCCGTGCCCTTCCGCAAGCGCCCCGCCTATCGCTACGCGGTCAAGCATTCGATCTATGTGCACAAGGATCATCTGCATTCGGGAATCGGCCGCCGGCTGCTTCCGGCGCTGATCGACGCCTGCGCCGAGGCGGGCTACCGCCAGATGATCGCCTATATCGATGTCTCGAACCTGCCCTCCATCCAGCTCCATGAGGCCCATGAGTTCCGGCGGGTGGGGATTCTGGAGGGCGTTGGATTCAAGTTCGGGCGCTGGACGGACAGCCTGATGATGCAGCGCGCGCTGGGGCCGGGAACCTCGCTGCCGCCGGAGAGCTAGACTAGCCTTTCCGCCACGGGGCGAGGGTCTTGGGCGCGCCCCAGCGCAACCCATCCATGAGGAGCGAGACGAGCCGGCGGGAGCGCTCCTGCCAGTCCGGCGTCGCCGGCGCCGAATAGATTCCGGACAGGGCCTGGAGAATATCGGTGCTGTCCACATCCCCGCGGATCGAACCATCGGCGATCGCCGCCTCGACCAGGCGCCGCAGGGACTGGGTGACCTGCCCGTAGCTTTCGGCGAGCAGCTCCGACTTGGTGGCGAGAAGGATCTGCAGGCTCTTGGCCATGCCGCGCTTGGCGGCGATGTAGCCGACGAAGCGCTGCATCCATTCCGCAAGCGCGACATCCGGGGGATGCCGGCGCGCCAGATCATCCGCCGCCGCAGCTAGCGCCTCGACCTCCCGCCGGTAGAGGACCTCCACGAGATGCTCCCGGGTGGGAAAATGGCGATAAAGCGTCCCGATCCCGACGCCGGCGCGCCGCGCGATCTCCTCCAGCGAGGCATCGACGCCATGCTCGGCGAAGACTGCGGCGGCGACCGCCAGAAGCTTTTCGCGGTTCCGGCTGGCATCGGCCCGCAGGCGCCGCGCGACAGGCGGCGGGACCGGTCTGACGGCCGCCTTGCGGGCGGGGGTCTTCCTGAGGGCCGAGGCCTTGGCAGTCAAAAGCGCAACTCCAACACCGAGGGGGCTTGAAACGCGCTTGGGCGGCCCCTAGCTAAAGCGGAGGCCCCTCCGGTTACGGCGGGGCGATCGCCGATAGCTTAGCATGCTGCAGCCCGAATTCAGCCGGGTGATGTCTTTGTGACTTTGCGGGGATCTGTTGCCTTCAGGGGTGAAGGCGCCGATCTCATGCGCATCCACGGGGAGCCGAATCGCGATGGAAAATCCCATGCTCATGAAACTCGAGATCAACGGCCGGGCACATGAGCTTGCCCTCGAGCCGCGTGTCACCCTGCTCGATGCCCTGCGCGAGCATCTCGGGCTGACCGGCACCAAGAAAGGCTGCGACCAGGGCCAGTGCGGCGCCTGCACCGTGCATGTGGATGGCGCCCGCGTCCTTTCCTGCCTGACGCTGGCGGCGCAGGTGGAGGGCAGGGCGGTCACCACCATCGAAGGGCTGAGCGAGCCCGGCGGCGAGCTGCATCCGGTGCAGCGCGCCTTCCTCGCCGAGGACGCCTTCCAATGCGGCTATTGCACGCCGGGCCAGATCATGTCCGCGGCCGCCTGCATCCGCGAGGGTCATGCGGGCTCGGACGGTGAGATCCGCGAATACATGTCCGGCAATCTCTGCCGCTGCGGGGCCTATCCCCATATCGTCGCGGCGGTCCGCGAGGCGGCTCGAATCTCGGCGGAGGCAAAGCCATGAGGGATTTCTCCTATCACCGCGCCGGCTCGCAGGATGAAGCCCGGCGAGCGGCGGCGGCCACGGGGGCGATGCTGCTGGCCGGCGGGACCACCCTTCTCGATCTCGCCAAATGCGGGGTCGCGGCACCCGAGCGCGTGATCGACATCACCCATTTGAAGGGGCTCGATGCGATTCACGTCGACGGGGAGGGCGCCCTCATCGGCGCACTCGCGAAGATGAGCCATGTGGCGGAGGATCCCGCCATCCGGGCCCATTTCCCTGCCATTGCCGAGGCTCTGGCCCAATCGGCTTCCGCCCAGATCCGCAACATGGCGAGCATGGGCGGCAATCTGATGCAGCGCACGCGCTGTCCCTATTTTCGCGACCCGGCCGCGTTCCCGGCCTGCAACAAGCGCAGCCCCGGCAGCGGCTGCTCGGCCATCGGCGGCGTCACCCGCAACCATGCGGTCCTCGGCACCAGCGATTCCTGCATCGCCACACATCCGGGCGATCTCGCCGTAGCGCTCAACGCCTTCGATGCCGTCATCCATCTCGGCGAGCGCCGGGTGGCGGTGGAGGATTTCTTCCTCCTGCCCGGCGCCACGCCTGATCGCGAGCATGCGATCCAGCCGGGCGAGATGATCACCGCGATTGCGATCCCCGCCTCGCCCGCGGCGCAGCGCTCCACCTATCTCAAGGTGCGAGATCGCCAGTCCTATGAGTTCGCCGCCGCCAGCGCCGCGGTGGGCATCGCCTTCGAGGCGGATGGCCGGACGGTGCAGGACATCCGCGTCGCGCTGGGCGGCGTGGCGACGAAGCCCTGGCGTGCGCGTTCTGTCGAGGCCGCCCTTCGAGGCAAGCTTCTGGCGGCCGAGGCCGTGGAGCGCGCCAGCCGCCTCGCCGTGGAAGGCGCCGTCGATCGCGGCGCCAATCGCTTCAAGATCGATCTCGCGCCGCGCGTCGTCGCGCGCGCCATCCTGTTCTCGGGAGAAAAGCCATGAGCCTCGTCGAAGCCAGATCCAAGCATGGCGATGCCTCGGACGGAGTGGCCGCCGGCACAGCGCTGGGCGCGCGGATCTCCCGTCTCGACGGTCCCGCGAAGATCCGCGGCGCCGCCACCTATGCCCTGGAGCACCGGCTCGCCAATCTCGCTTATGCGGTCGCGGTGCAGAGCACGGTCGCTGCGGGCCGCATCCGCAGCATCGACACGAAGGCGGCCGAGGCAGCACCTGGCGTGCTCCTCGTCCTCACCGCCGCCAATGCCTTGCCTCTCACCGCGGCAACGGACTGGCTGGGTACGCGGCCATCCGCCGCCCCCTATCTCCCCTTCGCCCGCGAAGTCGCCTATGTCGGCCAGCAGGTGGCTGCCGTTGTCGCCGAGACCCTGGAGCAGGCGATAGCCGCGGCAGCGCTGGTGAAGATCGAGTACGAGGAGCAACCCCACATCGCGGGCCTCGACGATCCCCGGGCCAGCGAGGGGATACCGATCGAGCCGATGAGGATCGAATGGGGCGATGCCGAGGCCGCGCTCACCGAGGCGCCCGTGCGCATCGAGCAGGAATATCGGACGCCGCGCGAGTACCACGCCACGATCGAGCCCCATGGGCTGATCGCCCAATGGGAGGACGACCAGCTCACGGTCTGGGAGCCGAGCCAGTGGATCGCCTTCATGGCGCGCACCTACTCCGAATGGTTCGGCATTCCCTTCGAGAATGTGCGGCTGATCTCGCCCTATATCGGAGGCGGTTTCGGTTCCAAGGCCTTCTGCTACGATTTCGACGCGATCCCGGTCATGGCCGCCAAGATGCTGGGCCGTCCCGTGAAGCTGGCGCTCACCCGGCCGCAGCTCTTCAATGCCATCGGCGGGCGAGCGGCGACGCGCCAGAGCATCGCGCTCGGCGCCGACCGCGAGGGCAGGCTCCTCGCCATCCGCCACCGCGGCGCCAACGAGACCTCGGTCCGCGGCGTCTGGGTCGAGCCTCTGGCCTCCTGCATCTCGGTCATGTATGCGACGCCGAACTTCAGCTCGCGCCAGAACATCGTCCCGGTGAACGCGGTGACTCCGGGGGCGCTGCGGGCGCCCGGCGAAAACCCCAGCGCCTTCGGCATCGAAAGCGCCATCGACGAGCTGGCCCATGAGCTCGGCCTCGACCCGCTGGAGATCCGCCTCAGGAACTACGCCGAGCAGGATCCCCATGCGAAGAAGCCCTGGTCCACCCGCCAGCTGCGCGAGGCCTTCGCGGCGGGGGCAGCGGCCTTCGGCTGGAGCAAGCGCGATCCCCGGCCGCGCGCCATGCGCGCTGGCCGTCAGCTCGTCGGCTATGGCATGGCGGCCGGCACCTTTCCCATGCGGCGCAGCCCGGCCGAGGCGCTGGTCCGCATCCTTGGCGACGGGCGGGTGCAGGTCGCCAGCAGCAGCATCGACATGGGCACCGGCACCTATACGATCCTGGCCCAGGTCGCGGCCGAAGTGATAGGCGTGCCCGTCGACAGCGTCGAGGTGATGCTCGGCGATTCCCTCCTGCCTCCTGCGCCGGTCGGCGGCGGCTCGCAGCTCGCCAATGTGATGGCGGGGGTCGTCCACAAGGCGGCGCTCGCCGCCCGCGAGGAGCTGATCGGCCTTGCCATCAACGATCCCGCCTCGCCCTTCCGCGCGGCGCAGGCGAACACCCTCGCCATCGCCGAGGGCCGCATCTCGCTGCCGCGCGACGAGGGCGCCGGCCTGCCCATCGCGGAGCTGATGCGCCGCCTGGGGCGGGAGAAGATCGAGGTCCAGCGAGACACCCAGCCCGAGACGGCTCGCACGGCCGAGGACCGCTTCAACAACTACGCGACCATCGCGGGGATGCAGTCGCCCACCGAGGGCGACTACTCGCGGCACAGCTGGTGCGCACATTTCGTCGAGGTCCGGGTCGACGAGGATTTCGGCACCGTGCGCGTCGCCCGCGTGGTCTCGGCGCTGGATTGCGGCCGGCTTTACAACCCGAAGCTCGTCGAGAGCCAGTGGAAGGGCGCCATCATCATGGGCATCGGCCAGGCGCTGCTGGAGGAAGGCGTCGTCGATCCCCGCAACGGCCGGCTGATGAGCAACAACCTGGCCGACTATCTGATCGCCACGAATGCCGACATCCCCGATATCCAGGTGATCTCGGTCGGCATACCCGATCCCCATGCCTCAGCCCTCGGCGGCAAGGGCGTGGGCGAGGTCGGCATCGTCGGCGTCGCTCCGGCTGTCGCCAACGCGGTTTTCCACGCCACGGGCAAGCGCATCCGCGCGCTGCCGATCACCTTGGAGAAGTTGCTCTGACCCTGCTTGTCGCCGGCCGGGGCAGCACCCAATTGGGAGGGATCAAAACCATGCGCAGGAGGCCGAGATGAAGATCGGCATCATCGGTGCGGGCAAGATCGGCGGCACGTTGACACGGCGGCTGACGGCGCTGGGGCACAAGGTTTCGGTCGCCAACTCGCGCGGACCAAAGAGCCTCGCGGGCCTTGCCGCCGAAACCGGCGCGAAGGCGGTCTCGGTGGAGGAGGCCGCGCGGAGCGGCGAGCTCGTGGTCGTGACCATTCCGGAGAAGAACGTCCCGCAACTGCCCCGCAACCTCTTCGACGGCGTGGCCCGCGAGGTCGTGGTGGTCGATACCGGAAACTACTATCCGCGCCAGCGCGACGGCCGCATCGACGGAATCGAGGATGGCCTGACCGAAAGCCGGTGGGTCGAGAAGCAGCTCGGCCGCCCGGTGATCAAGGCCTTCAACAACATCTATGCCGAGCATCTCCTGAAGCTCGGCAAGCCGTCCTCCGCTAAAGGTAGAATCGCCCTGCCCGTCGCCGGTGACGATGCCGCGGCCAAGGAAGTGGTGCTCCGGTTGGTCGAGGAACTCGGCTTTGATGCCGTCGATGCCGGCGGGTTGGACGAGTCCTGGCGCCAGCAGCCGGGAACCCCCGTCTATACCGCGGATTTCGACGCCGCCGGCGTGCGCCGTGCCTTGTCCGAGGCGACGGAGGAGCGCGGGCCTGACTGGCGTGCCACCGCCCGGAGCCCGGGCAGCTTCGATAGGCCCAACTGACGCAGCGATCGGAATCAGCGGATCGGCGGGCGCTCGTCCTCGGCGGCGGGGGCGAGTGCCTTGCGGCCCGTGATCATTGCCCGCACCAGGTTCTCGCCATGCATGACGCTGGAGAAGACGACGCCCGCGACATGGAAGGCGATCAAGGCGATCAGCGCATTGGCCGAGGCCCGGTGCAGGTCTTCGACCCAGGCGACGCCGAAGAAGCGATCCGTCTCTGAGAGCCAGCCGCTGATCCCCGCTGTCGCGACCATGGCCAGCAGCAGCAGGATCATCGCGCTGCCGGCGGGATTGTGGCCGAGATAGCGCCGCGCGCGGAGCCCCGCAGCATCCTTGAGATAGGTCAGGACCGCGCCGGGCGAGCGCACGAAGCTCGAAAAGCGGGCGTGGCGAGGGCCGAGGAAACCCCAGAGAATCCGCACCAGGATGAGTGCCAGCGCCGCATAGCCGGCAGCTTCGTGCAAGGCGCGATCCTCGTCGGACATCAGCGCGAGGAAAACGGCCGCCGCGAAGCCCCAGTGGAAGACGCGGACGATCGGGTCCCATACTCTGATCGACCCGGCGGCCGAATCCTGATCGTGGCGCTCGCGGGCGGCCGTCATGGCGCCTACTCCTTGTTGTTGATCTCGCCGGTATAGGCGTTGACCTCGAGCTCGAAGCGCTTGCCGGTGCTGTCCAGGCCCTTGGCCTCATAGCAGCCGCCATGGCTGCGGATATCGCGTATCTGCGTATAGCCCTCGCCTTTCAGCTTGGCCTCGATTGCCGATGCCGTCAGCGGCGTTCCGGAACCGGAGCAGGATTCCTCGGCAAAGGCCGCCTGCGAGAGGAGGGCGACGGCACAGGCCGCGGCGGTGGCAATCGTCAGTCTTCGCATGGTTCAATCTCCACGTTTGTTTAAGGTCGCGCGAAGACTGCCCGGCCTGCCTGACATAAAACTGACGGGCCGCATGACAACCAGTTCATGAAGGAATGCAGGTATCGAATCGACGGCGTGCGTCAACCGGCGAAGCGGATCGTGAATCTCGCCCCGCCGCCGGGGGCGTCGTCGACATCGATGCGCGCCGCATGAGCGGTAGCGATGCGTTGCACGATCGCGAGGCCAAGGCCAGCCCCTCGTCCGCTCGATCTCTCCGTCCGCCAGAAGCGCTGGAAGAGATTCTTCCGATCGGCCGCGGGGATGCCTGGCCCCCGGTCGCTGACGGATATCGACGGCGGCTCGGATTGCACGGCGATGTCGACGGTCGTTCCCTCGCTTGTGTGGTGGAGCGCGTTCTCGACCAGATTGCGCAGCGCCTGGTGCAGGGAATCGTGATTGCCGTGGACGGTGACCGGCGCCTCCGCACCGGTGACGGCAATGTCGCGCCGGCGCGTCAGCGCCATGGGCGCGAGCGCCTCGGCGACTTCGCGGGCCAATGCCGAGAGATCCGTACGCTCCTGCGGCTTCAGGGTCAGGGCCTCGAGCTCGGCGACCTGGAGCAGCTGCTCCACCAGCCGGCTCATCCGGGCGACATCCTCGCGCAGCGAGGCCGCAACCGTACGATCGTCCAAAGTGTCGAGATGGGCGGACAGGATCGCCAGCGGCGTGCGGAGCTGATGCGCCGCGTCGGCGGTGAAGTCGCGCTGCGCGCGAAACCCCTCATCGAGGCGATCGAGGGCGGCATTGATCGCATGCACCAGCGGCGCCAGCTCGCGCGGCAGGTCGTCCAAGGGCAGTCGGCGCTCGCTCTCGGCCGGTGTGATCCCGGCCGCCACGCTCGCGAGGCGCTGGAGGGGCCTGAGCCCGTCGCGCAAGGTCAGCGCGCCGATGATGAGCGCGGCCAGAAGGGTCGGCAGCAGCACCGGGAGCAGCTCCTCGTCTAGCTCCCGGCTCAGCACGGCCGCCCATCCCTGCCGATTCTCGACTCCGACCCGGATCTCCACCCGGCCAATCGCAGTATCGAGCCGGCGGAAGGCAACGGCCTGGCTGCCTTCGCCGAGGAAGCCCGCCGACCAACCCGGAGGCGCTTGCCCCGGTGGCCGCGCGGAGGCGAAGAGGCTCTTTCCGTCGGCCGTCGCGACCGCATAGTTGTATTCGGGCTTGGCCGGGAGACTGAGCTGCGGCTTGCCGTCGCTGCCCAGGGAAAGTCCGGCCGTCACTTGGTCGATCGCCTCTATCAGCTCCTCGCGTGGAATGTCCGTCATGCCGCTGCGCCGATGGAGCAGAATGGCGAAGGAGGTGGCGAGGACGACGGCCGAGACGACCAGGGCCAGCCGCCAGGCCAGGCGGAATTGAAGCGAGCGGAAGGGCTGCGAGGGACTCATTCGCTGCGTTCGGCCGCGAGATAGCCGACACCGCGCAGCGTGTGGATTTCTACCCCAGCCTCGGCCGCCTCGAGCTTCTTGCGCAGCCGGGACACGTGGGCCTCGAGCGAATTCGGCCCGACATCGTCGTCGAAGCCGTAGAGGCCTTCCTCCAGGAGACGCCGCGGGACCACGCGGCCGGCGCGGCGCAGCAGCAGCTCGAGCAGGGTCAGCTCGCTGGCGGAGAGACTGAGCCGGCGTCCGGCAACCGCTGTCTCGCGGTGCACCGTGTCGAAGCTGAGCCTGCCCAGCTCGAGGGTGAGGCCGAGCACGCCGCCGGGCCGGCGCAGCAGCGCCTTTAGCCGGGCGACGAGCTCCTCCATCTCGAAGGGCTTGGCGAGATAGTCGTCCGCCCCGCTGTTGAGCCCCTTGACCTTGTCGCCGGTGCTGGCCCGGGCCGTGAGCATGAGGAAGGGCAGCTTGTCGCCCGCCGCGCGGCGCTTCCTCAGCCACTCACCGCCATCCCCATCCGGCAGACTGAGATCGAGGACGACCGTGTCGAACTTGCCGGCGGCGAGCGCGGCCGCCGCCTCGTCCAACCGGGCGACCCGGTCCACGGTGAAGCCGGCCTCGCTCAGCCCCTTGACCACAAGCTGGGCCAGCCGGTCGTTGTCCTCCACGAGCAGCAGACGCATGACGGCAGTCTATCTACGATGCCGTGGAACGCTGCAAGCCTATCCGGCGGACTCGATCTCCGCGGCCAGCTTGGGCAGCTTTTCCGCCAGGCCCAGCGTCTTCTCCCGCCGGTCCATTTCCTCCCATACCTCCGCCGGCCAGATACCCAAGAGGGTCCAGAGCACGACGAGGTGATAGAGGAGATCG
>DATFRE010000270.1:0-4583 GCA_035263545.1 Dongiaceae bacterium | reverse complement strand
CACTTGAGCGACCGGATATCGTGTTTGTCTGGAATCTGTTTTTCCTCGCACCTTCATTCCTGACGGCCCTGGACCAGGCCGGTGTGCCGATCGCCTTCATGCTGACCGACAACTGGATGATCGCCACCTTGGATGCGGGCTTCATCGCCGGCTTCTTCCGGGACCACGCCTTCGGCGACGAGCCATTCCCGGGCAACACCACCGGATGGCGAAGGATATTCGGGAAACGACATCGTCCGGCCGTTCGCTTCAACTTCCAGCACAAGGCGATCTTCGGTTCGGACTTCATGCGCCGGCTCTATGAAGCGGCCGGGATATCCTTCGGCTCGAGCAAGGTCATCCATAACGGCGTCCGGCTCGCAAAGATGCCCGACGGCGCCTTTGCCGACCGGATGACGCTGCGCGACCCCTCCGAAGCGAGGCTGCTCTGTGCCGGGCGCCTCGTCGATCTCAAGGGAGTCCACACCGCCATCGAGGCCTTGCCGGCCCTGCGGGAAGAGCAGCCACCGGTGAGGTTGACGATCCTCGGTGACGCCCGGGATGCGGCCTACAAACGCCGTCTCGATTCACTGATCGATGCTACAGGCACCGCCGATCGCATCGAGTTCCGCTCCCCGGTGGCGGAAAGCGATCTCTTCGAACTTTTCCAGGAGCATGACATCTATCTCTTTCCCTCGCTCTACGAGCCCTTCTCGCTGACCCTCATCTATGCGCTCGCAGCCGGTATCCCGACAGTCGCCTCCGATGCGGGTGGCAATGTCGAGATCATCCATCACCGCCGGACCGGGCTGCTGTTTCGCAAGGGCGATGCCCAGGGCCTCACGGCCGCAATACGGATCCTTCTGAAGGAGCCGAAACTTCGACAGGCGCTCTCGAGCGAGGCGCGACGGGTTGCCCACGAGTTCAGCTTCGAGCGGATGGTTCGGGAGATGGCGCTCTATCTGGCCGAGCGCGCCTGACGTCGGTCAGGGTCGGCGCCTAAGAAGCCCGAGCAGCCGCAAGGGCGCAGTCGCTTCCCAGCGCCGCGAGTGCATCACAGCCCAGATTGCCTGGAGCTTCTGCGGAACTGTCGCGATGCTGGCGATCTCGCCTGCCGACGGTCCCTGGCCGCCGAGAAACCGCCCCAGCCGCCAGGAGCGGGAGCCCAGCAACAAACGTGCCTGTTCATCGAGCTGACGGGAGAGCTCGGCTCGCTCGGCGCGCAGCTCGCTCAGCTCGGCGGCGGCGGCCAATTCCGGAGTGATGTAGCGATCGATGCCGGCCCTGAAGCGTTCCCGAGCGGCAGCGATTTCCGGTGAGGTGATCCGGGGCGAGACAAGACAAGGAACTGCCATCGGCTGTCGCCGTGCCGCCTCTTTCGCTTCCAGCCAGAGCTGGCCGTCGACGGCCGCGGGGCCCCGGGCCGCCAGCATTCGCTCGAACAGCGCCTCGTAGTGACCGGCCTGCACATCCAGCGCCGCAGCGGCAAGGATGTCCCGCCGCGCGGCTTCGCCGAGCCGGGTGGCTTGGGCAGGGTCGAGCAGCAGGTCGAGGATCGCGCGGGCAAAGGTGGCGGCATCGAAAGGCGGCACGAGCCGCCCGTTCTCCGCGTCACGGATCACCTCTGGGATGCCGCCGATCGCGAAGGCCACGACCGGTGTGCCGCAAGCCATGGCCTCCAGAAGGATATTGGGCTGGTTGTCGTCCAGGGAGGGAAGGACCACAAGATCGGCGGCGTTGTAGGCCTCCGCCAGCCGACGGTCCTCGGTGATGAAGCCGAGATCGAGCACGGGCAGGCGCTGTTCTTCGATCTCCGGGGTGGCCTGGCCGAAGATCAGGATCTTCAGCCGTCCCGCCTTGGCCAGCTGCGCAAATTCGGGTGCCAGTTGCAGCCGCCGCAACGCCGCCATGAGATGGCGAAATCCCTTGCGCCGTTCGCCATTGTTATTGGCGCCGAAAAGGATCGTCCGGACCTCCGGAGCGATGCCGAGTTGGGCGCGAATTGCCTGCCGGTCACCCGGCCGGAATAGATCCGTCTCGATGGAATTCCACAGGTGCTGGACTGCGCCAGGAGCGAAGACCTGCGACCGCGCCGCGGCATCGGCCAGCCAGCGGGATGGTGCCACCGCCACAACATTCGGCCGGGCGAAGATCTGGCGCTTCGCCGCCAGCAGCGCCCGCGGCAACTCGCAGACATCCTCGTTGAGCTGTGGGCAGGGCGCGCAATCCTCAGCATATTCCTTGCAACCTGCGGAATAGTGACAGCCACCAGTGAAGCCGGCCATGTCGTGGAGGGTCATGACAACGGGCCGCCCCAGTCCGATCAGCCGCCCGATGCTCTCCGGATTGAGGAAGAACTGCACCCAGTGGAGGTTCAGCACGTCATAGCCTCTGAGCCAGGCAAGCTGGCTGAGGTCAAGGCCCCGGGACTGCGCCGTGAAGAGCGTGTCGGAGAGCGGCGTCCGCCGGCGCGGGATGTAGTGCCCATCGACGAAATCGGCGAGCGCTATATCCTCGGACGGGGCGGGCGCTGCCTCGAAGCGGATTGCCTCGGGGATCGCGGGCCTGCCGGCAAGCTGCAGGATATCGACCTCGTGGCCGCGCCCGCGGAGGCCGATGGCGAGCCGGCGCATGGCGCGCGCCGCTCCCCCCACGCCGCTCTCGCTGCTGAGCATCGCGATCCGCATTGCTTCAGGTTAGCCGATGATCCCGAGATAGGCGCGCATCACCGAGATCTGGTGCCGCAACGCCGCGACTTCGGCCGTAGCAGGTTCGCGGCGCTGAGGCACCTTCTCCCCCTCGGGGCGCGGAACGGGCGCTTGGCTCTCCCGCGGCACTGATGGCTCGCTGCCGGACGCTGTCATGCGACCTCCCCCTCCAGCCTCCTTCATAGCAGGTCGGCGCGCGCGGGCGGAAGCTCTCGACAGCCGGTCTTCCTGTCGCTTGCATTTTACTTGTCGACACGTTTGCAGGGCGCCTGTAGCATGGCGCTCCGTCGATCCGCGCCTGCAGGAGCACCGAAATGAAGGACTTCAAGGGAATCTGCGTTCCCCTTTGCACGCCCTTTTCCAGAGACGGCGATTCCCTCGATGAGGGCGCCCTCAGAAGCCATATCGACTGGATGATCGAGAGCGGAGTCCAGATCATCCTGGCCTGCGGCGGCACCGGCGAGTTCGCCTATCTGCGCGAGGCCGAGAAGCGGCGGGTCGCCGAGATCGCCTGCAAGCATGCGGCGGGCCGCGCCCATGTCTTCGTGCAGACCTCCGCCATCAACACCGCCGACACCATCGCCAATTCCAAGGCCGCGGCGGATGCCGGCGCCGATGCCATCATGGTGCTGCCGCCTTATTTCGAGGGGCCGACCATGGATGGCGTGAAATGGCACTACGAGAAGGTTGCCCGCGCCGTGCCTCTCCCTCTCGTCGTCTATAACATCCCCCAGAACACCAATATCGATATCACGCCGGAAATCTTTTCCGAGCTGATGAAGATCGAGAACATCCAATACATCAAGGACAGCACGTCGAGCCTGGTGCGCATCCAACAGCTCGTGGCCACGGGCGGAAAGATCTTCAACGGCGGAGATCCGATCGCCTTCCAGGCCCTGATGGCGGGCTGCATCGGCTGCATTTGGGGTGCCGTCAACGCCATGCCGCGCGAGGCCGTGGAGCTCTACCATCTTGTCTCTGCCGGCAAGCTCGCCGAGGCGGCACGGCTCTGGCAGAGATTGCTGCCGGCCCAGCTCTTCTTCTGGACCCATGACTACAATCCTTCGATCAAGGCGGCGACCACGATCGCCGGACGCCGCATCGGGGAGTGCCGCAAGCCCCTCCGGCCGCTAAGCGAGAGCGATCTCGGCGAGCTGCGGCGGGCGATGGCCCCGCTCCTGCCCGCCGCCAGCCACGCGGCGCAATGACGGCAGCGGACGCAGCTTACAACGACGTCCTCATGGGTTCGGAAAACGCCGCCTGCGCCTACTTGCTGAGGCGGAGCTCGAGATCGAACCCTGCGGTCGCCGAGCTCTGCTCCAGATAACTTGCAAAGCGCCGGCGGAACTCGACCGAGTGGCCGTAAGCCAGCTTCTCGGCGCGATCGAGATCGCCGGCGCGGATTGCATCCGTGATCGCCGCATGCTCGGCCAGCAGCGTCTCGAGCCCGCGGGCACGGTTCTCGGCGGCGAAGGAGAAATGCATGTGCAGCATACGCTTCGCCTCGTCAAGCAGCCGGCCATAGAGCGCGGTGAAATACGGGTTGGCTCCGGCTTCGGCGATCGCCATGTGGTACTCGTAATTGGCGTTGATCATCTCTAGAAGACGGCGCTCGTTGACCGCCAGGGCAAACGCCGCCGCTGCCGCCTCGATGCGCTTCAGATCCGCCTCCGTCCGGTTGCGCGCGGCAAGCCGCGTGGTCAGCCGCTGCATGAGCTCGAGAGCGTCGAGGTGAGAGGGGATCAGCCGCAGGTCCAGTGGCGCGACGATGCTGCTCCGGTTGGGAAACATCGTCACCAGGCCGTCGCTGGCGAGCCGGATGATCGCCTCGCGCACCGGAGAGCGGGACAGCCGAAACCGCTTGGCAAGCCCCACTTCGTCCAACGGCGCGCCCGG
>DATFRE010000269.1:0-2205 GCA_035263545.1 Dongiaceae bacterium | reverse complement strand
AAGACCGCCTCGCCAACCCTTCGTCTTGTCGCCTCCCGATTTCCGTCTATCGTACGGGCCTTCTGTCGCTGTCGGGCGGAAAGCGCCGCCACACCAGCCCCAGGGAGGATTTCGAAGGATGGGTGTCGCGCAGAGACTTGCCGAGATGTCGCTCAGCTTGCCGAGCCTGAGCAAGCCGCGATTTCGCTATGTGCCTTTCAAGCGGGCGGGGGAGATCGTCCATATCTCGGGACAGGTCCCGCGGCTCGCCGACGGTTCGCTGCTGACCGGGAAGGTGGGCGGCGCGCGAAGCGTCGAGGAGGCGCGCGAAGCGGCGAAGCTCTGCGGGCTGCATATCCTCGCCGTGGCCAAATCGATCACCGGATCCCTGGACGATATCGAGATGATAAAGGTCTTCGGCATGGTCAATGCCGTACCCGATTTCGGCGACCAGCCCCTGGTGATCGATGCCTGCTCGACGCTTCTCGAGGATGTGTTGGGCGAGAACGGGCGCCATGCCCGTTCCGCAATCGGCGTCGGGTCGCTCCCCTCCAATGTGATGGTGGAGATCGACGCGGTGGTGCGCGTGATTTCCTGAACAGGCGAGAGCGAAGCGTGACGGACGGGACAATGAATGGCGCGGAAAGCCTGGTGACCACGCTGCTTGCGGCTGGCATCGATGTCTGCTTCGCCAATCCCGGGACCAGCGAGATGCATTTCGTCGCCGCCCTCGACCGCATCAGGGGCGTGCGCTGCGTGCTGGGGCTGTTCGAAGGCGTGGTGACGGGGGCAGCCGATGGTTATGCCCGTATGGCGGGGCGGCCCGCGGCCACCCTTCTTCATTGCGGCCCCGGCTTGGCGAACGGGCTAGCCAATCTCCACAACGCCCGGCGCGCAAACGTGCCTATGGTCAATATCGTCGGCGACCAAGCCAGCTATCACCGGCCGCTGGATGCGCCGCTCACGGCGGATACCGAAGGTTGGGCGCGAGGCGTCTCGGGCTGGGTGCGCACGACCCGGACCGCGGCCGAGGTGGGGTCGGATGCCGCCGAGGCGATCTTCGCGGCCTGCACGCCCCCCGGCGCGATCGCCACACTGATCCTGCCCTCCGATGTCTGCTGGAGCGACGGTGGCGTTCCCGGCGCGCCGCGCGCAGCACCGCCGCCGGCACGGATCGCGGCGCCGGCGATAGAGGATATCGCCCGGCTGCTTCGCCGGAACGAGCCGGTGGTGATCCTGCTTGCCGGCACCGCGCTGCGCGCCGCGGCTCTGGCCGATGCCCACCGCATCGCTGCAGCCACCGGTGCCCGGCTGCTAGCGCCGCTCTCGAACAGGCGGATCGAGCACGGGCAAGGGCGCTACCCCATCGAGCGGATCGTCTACAGTGTCGACCATGCGGTCGCACAGCTCCAGGGGACCCGGCATCTCGTCCTGATCGGCGCCACGCCGCCGGTGACCTTCTTCGCCTATCCGGGCAAGCCCGGGCGACCCTATTCGACGGAGGTCGAGATTCACTCCCTCGCCGGCCCCGGCGACGACCTGCCGGCCGCACTCGCCGACCTTGCCGATGCGCTCGATGCCCCACCTCTGGCCGGACCTTCGGACCTGCCGCGGCCGGCTCCGGCGCTGGGTGCGATAACGCCGGAGGCGGTTGCACAGACTCTGGCGGCATTGCTGCCCGAGAATGCGATCGTCGTCGACGAGAGCGTCAGCTTCGGCTGGGCGTTCTACCCGCGCATGCAGGCGGCGCCACCCCATGACTGGCTGCAGCTCACCGGCGGGGCCATCGGCGACGGGCTGCCCATGGCGACGGGGGCTGCGATCGCGGCGCCTGGACGGCGGGTCGTCACGCTGCAGGCGGATGGATCCGCCATGTACACGCTGCAGGCCCTGTGGACCCAGGCGCGCGAGGCGCTCGACGTCACCACCGTGCTCCTGTCGAACCGGAAGTATCAGATCCTCTTCGGCGAGCTCGCGAATGTCGGCGCCGCCACCGGCCCGGCGGCGTCCAGCCTCTTCGATCTCGGCAATCCTGCCATCGATTGGGTCCATCTCGCCCGCAGTCTCGGCGTCGAGGCCGCCCGGGCCGAGGAGATGGAGCAGTTCGGCCATGCCTTCCGGCAGGCCAATGGCGGGCCAGGCCCGTCTCTCATCGAATTGGTGATCTAGGCGAATTGGTGATCCAAGGGGGTCAAATGACACGCCCCCGCGGGCATCGGACCCGCG
>DATFRE010000268.1:0-14836 GCA_035263545.1 Dongiaceae bacterium | reverse complement strand
CGTGCGCTTCCTGCCCAGCCAGCAGCCCAGAGTCGCCCAGATGATGGCGCCCGACCTCGCCGAGGTCGCACCCTATCGCCTCGATCAGGTGAAGCCGCTCGTGCCTCTCGTGGCCGAGGAGATGGCGGTCAACTGGAAGGCGGTGCGCGATGTCGACAATGAGGGCTATCACGTGCCGACGGCCCATCCGAGCCTGCAGGATCTCTACGGCCAGAGCTATGCCGACGATCCGCATGTCTGGGGCACCTCGCGCTCCTTCGCCCGGTTCAACCCGGGCGAGGGCCGGCGCTGGAGCGTGAAGAAGTACAAGAAGATTCTGCCGGAGAATACCGACCTGCCCGAGAGCCATCGGCAGGCCTGGCTCTATATCGGGATGTTTCCCAATCTCGTCTTGTCTCTCTATCCCGATCAGGTGAGCTTCTATCAGGAGTTCCCCGTCGCCATCGACAAGACGATCCAGCGCAGTGCCGCCTATGCGCTACCGGACGAGCGGCGGGAGATGAAGCTCGCCCGCTATCTCGCCCGTCGCATCGACCGTGTGACCTCGCGCGAGGATATCCAGCTCATCCAATGGTCTTGGGAATCCATGCAGTCGAGCGGCTTTGCCGGCATGATCCTCTCCGATCTCGAGCAGGGGGTGCGCAGCTATCACGACCAGCTCCGCCGCCTCATGCCTGTCATTACCCAGGAGGAGGAGCCCGCCCAGGGCAGCGTGGTGCGGGTCAACAGCAAGTTGCTCGCCGAGCGCAACGCCCATGGCTGGGAGCGCGCTCGCAGCTGAGCTCTCCGTGGCGGGAGGATCGCTTCGACAGGGGGCTGCCGCGCAGCCAGCGTGATTTTGTTGTGCCGGGATTTCGCGTAAAAATTGTCGCAATCTGGTAACCTTAAGTCCGTAAGGTTCCCTCCCTGATTCTTGGTCCTGTTCCGGAGAGGAGCAGCACGATGAGAAGATTTCTCGTCGCGATTGCCGCGTTTGCACTGGGTCTGCTGCCGGAGGCGCAGGCGGCCCTGATGAATACCTTCGTCCTGAAGCCGGGGAGCCCTGAGAAGGCGCTCTATGGCGGCGATCTTCGCGTCTGCAACGACGTTGAAAGCACGGGCGCTGCCACCGTCACCGTCCGTCCTGAGGGCATGGTCTATCTCTCACCGGGAAGATGCTTCAATGAATGGGGCTCGATGCTCACATTCAAGAATGAGGGCAGCGGTGTGGTGATCCTTCACTACCGGTCCATCGCCAAGAACAACGGCCGCGTCCCCGGCCAGCATGAGTTTCCAGGTCACTAGACCGAAGGCGAGTGCGCCGGCGGCAGGTCGGCGGGGAGCGTTACCTCCAGCATCTCTAGATCGCTGCTTCCCTCCAGTGCGTAGGCGACGCCGCGTGGCAGAACGCAACAGTCGTCCGCGCCGAGCCGGTAGTCGCCTGTCCCCTGGCTCTGGACCTGGAGCGCGCCCTCGAGAAGATAGAGGAACATGAATTCGCCCCCATGATTGCCGGTGGCACGTGCAGGCTTTCCGGCCACGGGGCGAACGACGCGGACTCCCGCGAGACCCTCCGTCGCTTCACCGATACCGGTGTCCCGCGCCTCGAAGCCTTTGCTTCGCCATGGGATCCAGCGCGCCGAGGCCGCCACATGCCGTACAAAGCGCTGGCCTTCGAAGCGCCGCTCCGGCAGGAGGTGAGGTGTGGGAAGCGCAAGCGCATGGTCGGCGAAGGTCTCGTGTACGGCCGGGCAGCCGATTTCGATCACCTCGAGTCCGGGCGAGGCCTCCAGCACCCGATGGCGGATCTCCGGCGGCTGCAGCACACAATCTCCCGCCTCGAGCAGGAAAGGCTCGCCCTGATCTTGATAAACCAGCCGCGTCCAACCCCTCCGGCAATAGATCATCTGAAAGCGGATCTTGTGGAAATGGACATAGTCCGGGACCGGGCCGCCCTCGGGGATTCGGATATGGGAGGCGATGAAGCGCCCGCCGAGCCGGCCCGGAATCAGGTCGCGATACTGCATCCCGGCACGTCCTTTGCCCCAGGCTTCCTCGCCGGCCAGATGAGCGAGCACGAACTCCTGCCGGCCTTCCGGCAGCTCGAGGGGTGGGCGGGCATCGACCAGCTCCACCCGCGTGCCGCCGGGGGCGATGAGGTGGCGGGCCGTCTCGGCGGGTAAGGCCACTCCGTCGCAGAGCAGGCGCAGCACCAGCGGTGATGGCTCGGTCTCGGTGCCCTTTGCCGCCTCGAGGCGGAGAGTGACGCCATGGCCGGAGATGACTGCGACGGAGGGCGAATCCGCCGGCTGGATCATATTGACCTTGAATCCCAGCTCGCCGGTGAAGAAGCGGAGAGTTGCCGCCAGATCCGGGCAGGGCAGCAGGACCTGCGCGAGGCGGATATGGGGCTGGATGTCAGTCATGGGCCAGGAAATCTTGCCTTGGCCCATACGGAGGCGGCAAGCCCGATGCGTGCGCTAGCGCCTCACGCGACCGCGTGGCGCCGATAGTAGTCCCGCGTCGGGAAGACGACCTTCATCGCCGCGAAATCGGCCGACTGCACCACGCCGCCGGGGACCGCCATGGTGGCGGCCCGGGCATCGATGGCTTCGATCCGCTCCACCGTCCCGGGATATGTGGAGAATAGCGAGGTCGTCGCCGTGGTGTCCTTGGGCATGATCTCCAGCATGGTGTGGAAGAAATGCGAGGCCTGGTGCGGGTCGTAGCCGACCTGCTGATAGACCTTCAGCACATTCTGGTCGGCCGCCCGCTCAGCATCGCGCGAGTAGCCCGAAGTCACCATCTGTTCGATCGGGCCCTGCAGCGCATCGAGCAGCGGGCCGGAGAGCGCGCCGGCGGGCCCGGAGAGCTGAGATTGGAGCAGCTCGCTGCCGCTGCTGGTGAGGGTTTGGCTGAAACGCTGGGTGCGGATCTCGGCGATGCCATGGCCGAGATCGGCATGGCCGATCTCATGGCCGATAACGGTGACGAGATCGGTCTCGCTTGCGCAATAGCGCAGCAGCCCCTTGTCCACGCCGAGCTTGCCGCCCGGCAGCGCCCAGGCATTCACCTCGTTGTTGTCGAGGACGACGATCTCCCACGGCAGATGCTGACGCTGGGCGGTGGCGATCAGCGGAGCAGCGAAGCGCTCCATCTCGGCCTGGACCGCGGCGTTGCGGTAGTAGCCGCCCTGTGAATCGACGATGCGCCCGTAGAGCGTGTTGCCAATCTGGATCTCATCCTTCTCGCCCAGAGACTGGGTCTCGGCGAGGCTGGTTGCCGTTGTGGTCGCGTGGGTCAGCAGGCTGGTAGGATCGATCCCACCACCCGAGCAGCCGGCGAGCAGGGCGCCGGTGGCCAATCCGGCAGACCCGGTGAGGAACTTGCGGCGGCCGATGATGAAGGGCGCCGCGATACGGGGTTTCCGGGTCAGGGTCATGGGACTCTCCTACTTCTCGTGAAGGATGATCGTGGGATGCTCGGGTCTTGTCGGCGCCCGCTCCAGCTCGGCGATCTGCTCCAGATAGAGCCTCGCCGGCGGCTCGTGATCGGCCATGGCCCGGAAGGCGGCCGCGGCGGCGGCGAGCCTGCCGTCCTCGTAGAGGGCGACGGCGGCGGCAAATCCGTTGCCTTCCTCCGGCATGCCATCCTGGCGATCGAGGAGCTCGTAGACGTCGATACCCTCGCTCTTGCCCTTGAACTGGACACGGCCAAGGCGCCGGCGGCGGATGGAGACATGCCCGGCCTCGGCTTTGGCGAAGTCGGCCTCGGTGGCACCGCAGCACATCATGTGGGTCCCGAAGAGCTTGTTGGAGCTCTCCATGCGCGAGGCGAGATTCACCACATCGCCGAGGACCGTGTAGTTGGCCTTGGTCGTCGAGCCGACGAGGCCGGCGGTCACCTCGCCGCTGGC
This sequence comes from Dongiaceae bacterium, assembly GCA_035263545.1. GTDB lineage: Bacteria > Pseudomonadota > Alphaproteobacteria > Dongiales > Dongiaceae > DASXQK01. The sequence goes on along the minus strand of DATFRE010000268.1, from coordinate 10,941 downwards.
GATGCCGATGCGCACATCGACCTTGATCCCGTCGCTGCGGGCGCGGCCCTTGGCGCGGACGAGCTCGGCGCATTCCAGCGCCGCCTCCGCCGCGGCGCGTCCGGCATCGCTTCGTTCGACCGTGGGCACGTTCCAGACCGCGAGCACCGCATCGCCGATGAACTTGTCCACATAGCCGCCATGCTTGCTGATGATGTCGGCCAACAGCCCCAGATATTCATTGATCAACCCGATCAGCCGGTCGGGCTCGCGCTTCAGGCTCTCGGTCAGGCTGGTATAGCCGACGATGTCGATAAACATGATGGTGGCGTGCCGGCGCACCGGCGCGAGCGCGCGGGGATCGGCGGCGAGCTTCTTCACCACCGCCGGCGCGAGGAAGGTGCCGAAGATGTCCATGACGCGCTGGCGGTTGCGCTGCTCGACAATCACCCGATCGCCGGCGGTCATCAGATAGGCGAGGCTGACCCCGAACCAGGCGGTGACGGCGGGTAGCAACAGCTCCTGTCCCAAGGCGAAGGCCCCGGCGAGCGCCATGAGGAGGATCGCGGCCACCCCAGCGGCCGCGCCGATGAGGGGAGTCACGGCATAGAAGCCCAGGGCTGCGGCGAAGGCGATGAGCCCGACTCCCACCGCGCCGGGCAGTCGCGGCAGCGGCGTGATCGCGGTCCCCTGCACCAGATTCTGGAAGGCTGTGGCATGGACGAAAACGCCAGGAATCTTCCAGCGGCCGGAGACGCCGATGGAGGCAGGCGCTGCGGCCGCTGGCATGCAGCGTGGCTGGCTCGCTGGCGGCAACTCACTGAGCCCGCCGGCCGTCATCAGGCTCGCGCTGGTGAAAAAGCGGTCCTCGGAATCGAGCACATCCGCGAAGATCACCGACTTGCCGGCGAAATGGGCATCGAAGAAGGATTCCTTCCCCGCCTTGGCGCAGTCCAGCAGGTCGGCCAAGCTATAGGCCGGGATATGGCCGGGCCCGTATGCGAAATCGACCAGCGTGTCGTGCCCTGGCGGTTTGATACCGGCCCGTGTGGCGAGCGCATAGGCGAGGGAAATTTGGCCATGACCGTCGATCGTCGGGAGGCTGGCGGGGTAGCTGCGTACGACGCCGTCGGTGTCGAGTTCAAGATTAAGCAGCACCAGATTATCCGTCCCGTTGGCCGCCATAATTTGAGAGGGATGGGGCGCGATGCTGCCGCCATGGGCTGAGCCCAGCAAGATGCGGTTGTCCGTCGCGGCGTCGTTGATTGCCTGCAGGAAGGGGATGTCGATACCCGCGAGCGGCCGTTTGCCCTCGAAGACGAAGGCGTCGAGGGTGGTGGGGAAGACGACGTCGAGGGCGATCGTCCTCACCTTCGCCTGGAGCAATGCCTCCATGACCTGGGCGAGCCAGGGTGTCCAGACCACCTTGGGGAAATTACCGAGGGCTGCATAGCTTTCCTCGTCGATGGCGACGATGGCGATAGGGGATTGCGCCGGATCGGCCTTGGGCGGGCTGAGCCGCAGGCGTACGGGCTGCAGCAGATCGATGCCGAGCCGGTCGAGATAGGCGCCGAACGGCGTGACCGCCAGGAGGGCCGTCAGCAACCCGATGGCCGAGGAGACGATGAGGATTCGCCTTCGGCTCGTGCCCTGGCCCGCGAGAGCGGCGGCGCTCATGGATGTCTCTGGGCGAGCTTCTCTTAGGGCGTGACCTGGACTGTGGTGGCCCCGCTGCCGGATTCCGTCAGATAGCCGGGATCGATGGAGAAGGTCGCCGAGAGGGTCTTCCCGTCGGCGCCCACAAGCTCCGCCTTGTAGGGCAGGCCGGTCTGCAGCGGCGGCGCGCCCGCCGGATAGGACGCCGGCAGGGATTTGACCGCACCCTCCCAGATCAGCTTGGGCTGCGGATCGTCGAGCATAGTGAGGCGCAGTCGCACCGGGGCGGCGAGGCTGTCGGCGGGGCTGAAGACCGGCCGCGCGACGCTGACCGTCGTCTCGACCCAGTCGCGGGGATTGAAGGCAGGGACCACGCGCTCGACGACCGCGCCGGATTCGGCTGTGGAGGCTGTCATCACTGCCTGCTGCGGATGGCAGGATTTCTGGTCCTTGGTTGTTGCGATTTTGCCGCCGTCCACCCGACTCGAGTAGGAGCCGATCGTGACGGTGCCGCCATCGATGGTCTCCTGCAGGCAGCTCGCGTAATAGCTGATCTCGAGATGGCCACTGGCGCCCAGGGGAATGACCTGGCCCATAACCACCTGCTCGAAGGAACGAACCGGCAGCCCTGCCGAGGCCTTCTTGATCAGGCCGACGGCGGTCTGCGCCGAAGCCTGGGAAGCGAAGATGGAAAGCGTGACGACGATGAGCGCGAGAAGCCCATGACGCAAGCCCCGATGTCTCGATGTCATGACCCGATATCCCCCTACTGCCTGCTGGGGTCGACCCAACACAACGTCGAACATGACCCGAGCCAGGATGGAGATCAAGCAAGCTTCCTTACCCTGCCGTAGCGGTGTTAATCATCCAGAAATCGCGTGCAGCCGTCATTGCCACGAAAGCGGTAGTCCAGAGCCGTGATCTCGCTGGTGCCCAGGACACCGCTTTGGCGGACATGACGATAGAGGAAGCTCTCAGGCCCGTTCGAGCCAGCGCTCCAGCAGGTCGAGGCGGTCGTTGCCGAAGAAGAGCTTCCCCCGGCAGACGATGCTGGGAACGCCGAAAATGCCGCGCCCGATCGCCTCGCGGGTGTTTGCCTCCAGCCTTCGGCCATAGCCATTATCCGTCGCGGCGGCACTGATCAAAGCGCCATCGAGGCCGCAGGCTGCGCCGATCTCGGCCAGCACGCCGATATCGGAAATGTCCCGGCTCTCGCTCCAATAGGCGCGGAACACCGCAAGGGCGAAGGCCGGTTGGGCGCCGAGCTCCTCCGCGCGCAGCGCCGCTCGCAGCGCACGCGCCGGACGGAGCGGATAGTCGGGATGATAGCGGATCTTGATGCCGTAGAGCTCCGCCCAGTCCTGGAGGTCCTGCTTGTACCAGGCGACGAAGGCGGCGTTCTCCTCCAGCGGTCGGCGTCCGCCGATCGCCTCGATCAGCCGCGGCAGATGGAGCGGGCGCCAGCGCGCGGTGACCTCGTGGCGCGCGGCGAGCGCCTCGATCCGAGTCGCGGCCAGATAGGCCCAGGGGCTGTGGAAGTCGTACCAGAATTCGAGATCGCCGGGGTTCATGCGAGCGGCGTCAGCGCTCCGGCCGCCGCCTGGGCCCTGAGCTCGGTCTTGCGGATCTTGCCGCTGGCCGTCATCGGAAAGGCCTCGACCGTGAAGTAGCGGCTCGGGATCTTGAAGCGGGCAATGCGCCCCTGGCAAAAGGACGAGAGCGAAGCTGCCGTGACCGGCCCGCTCGCCTTCACCGCGGCCCCGACCACCTCGCCATAATAGCTGTCGGCGATGCCGAAGACCGCGATCTCGGCGATGGCTGCATGCCCGCGCAGCAGGTTCTCGATCTCGGCGGGATAGATGTTCTCGCCGCCCCGGATGATCATGTCCCTCAGCCGCCCGCCTGCCACAACCAGCCGCCCTTCCGGCGTCATGTAGCCGAGATCGCCGGTGCGGAGCCACCCATCGGCACTGATGGTCTCCGCCGTCTCTGCCGGGCGCTGGTAATAGCCCTGCATGACCATGGGCCCGCGGGCGAGGATCTGGCCGATCGCCCCGGCGGGCAGGCTGTCATCGCTCTCGGGATCGCCGATGCGGAGCTCATAGCCGGGCAGCGCCCGGCCCGCCGTCGCAAAGCGCTCCCTATCGTCGAGCTCGGGGCAGGTAACGAGGGTCGCCGATTCCGTCTGGCCGTAGACTTGCGCCAGGCGCGGCATGGGGAACTCCGCGGCGCAGCGCCGCAGCACCTCGGGATCGGCATCGGCCCCGCCGCAGCTGCCCGCCTTGAGGGAGCTGAGGTCGAAGCGCCCGCGCTCGGGGTGATCGAGCATGGCCGCATAGGAGGTCGGCACGCCGGAGAGCAGCGTGCAGCGCTCGCGTTCGATGATTTCGAACAGCCCGACGGGATCGAAGGAGGGCACGCCCACATAGGCGCCGCCGTTCTGGAGCGAGCCCAGGACATTCAGGATGCATCCGGCGCAATGGAAAAACGGGATGATGGAGGTCCAGCGGTCGCCGGCGGTGACACCGAGGCGTTGGCTGGTGCCCCAGGCATTGGCCAGCATGGCGCCATGGGTGAGGAGCGCGCCCTTGGGAAAGCCTGTGGTGCCGGAGGTATAGAGCAGCACGGCGATATCCGTCGCGCGCACCTCCGGCAGCGCGTCTCGCCTGTCTGGTTTCAGCAATTCGTCATAGCCGATCGCTGCCCCGGCAGCGCCATCGAAGCAGACGATGTGGCTGAGCTTCGGCAAGTCGGGGTGCAGCCTTTCGACCATCTCGAGATAGGGGTTGGAGCGGAAGGCGCGGGAGAGCAGCAGCGCCTGGCTGTCAGATTGCTTAAGAGCGAAGGCGAGATCGTCCTGCCGGTAGTGGCTGTTGAGCGGCACCATGACCATGCCGGCAAGCGCAATGGCGAGCTGGGTCACCGGCCATTGCAGCCGGTTCTCAGCCAGGAGAGCCACATGATCGCCGGGCCGCAGGCCGAGGGCGAGCAATCCCCGGGCGAGACTCTCGGCCTCGGTGAGCCAGCCGGCGAAGGTCAGGCGCCCGCCGCTCAAGGGAAAGATCAGCGCCTCCTCGTCCGGGCGAAGCGCTGCCTGGTGGCGCAGGGCTGCGCCGGAGGTCTCGAAGGGCGTGAGGTCGCGGATATCCACTAGGTCTCCCGCAAGAGAAGGCGCGCGATGATGTTGCGCTGGACCTCCGAGGCGCCTTCATAGATCCGCAAGATGCGGGCATCCCGGGCGAGGCGCTCGAGCGGCAGCCGCCGGCTGAAGCCATAGCCCCCATGAAGCTGAAGCGCGCGATCGGTAACGCGGCCAGCCGTCTCGCTCGCCGTCAGCTTGGCCATGGCGGCTTCGCGTGTGAAAGCTGCACCGGCGTGACGCAGCGCTGCGGCGCGATAGGTGAGGAGACGGGCGGCTTCGATCTCCGTCGCCATATCGGCCAGCATCCACTGCACGCCCTGTCGCTCGGCCAGGGGCTGACCGTCGATCTTGCGCTCTCTCACCCAGCGGAGGGCAGCTTCCATGGCCGCCTCGGCGATGCCGAGCGCCATCGCCGCCACCTCGATCCGCCCGCGGTCCAGCACCTGCATGGCGGTACGGAAGCCCGCGCCCGCTGTGCCCAGCCGTCGATCAATCGGGATCCGGCAGTCGAGAGCGATCTCGAATATATGGCCGCCACGGATGCCCATGGTGGGCTCCGGCGGGCCGAAGGTGACCCCCGCCGTATCGCGATCCAGGATGAAGGCATCAATGATGGGCCTCGGTCCGGACTCGCCGCTCCGGGCAAAGAGGATGATGAAATCCGCGGCACCCGCATTGCTGATGAAATGCTTCGTGCCCTTGAGATGCAGGCTTTCGCCGGCCTCCACGGCCCGGGTTGTCATGTCGGCGGGACTCGAACCCGCGCCGGGCTCGGTCAGGGCGAAGGCGCCCAGACGCCGGCCGGCGGCGGCATCCGGCAGATAGCGTGCCTTCTGCGCGGGGCTACCGGCGAGAAGGATCGCGTCCGTCGCCAGGAAATGCGCGGTCACCATCGAGGCGGTCGCAGCGCAAGCCCTGGCGATCTCCTCGACAGCGCCCACCAGCCCGAGGGCCGAGGCGCCCGCCCCGCCCCATTCCTCTGGCAGGTTCAGGCCCATGACGCCCAGGGCAGCAAGCCCCGGCAGGTGCGCGCCGGCGAAGGCCTCGCTTTCGTCCAAGGCGGAGGCCCTGGGGGCGAGATCGCTCTCGGCAAAGCGGCGCAGGGTATCCCGTATAGCGAGATCTTCGGGGCTGGGGTCGGGAATCATCGGGCCCCGATCTTAGGGGAGGAACCCGCGCGCCCGCCACCGGGACGCGGGGTGGTGCGGCCTGATCGCGCCGGTCGAGATCATCGCCCGCGCCGAGGGCATGATGAGCCGCCGCCCATTGGCGAGGCGAGCGCAGCTTTGCTAGCATGGCAATCGCAGCGGGCGATTGCGGCCGTCTCTCATGGAGGAGATGACCAATCGCTCGACAGACAGAGAGGGTGACCATGGCAAAGGGTCAGAAGAGAAGCGGTCGCGAGCCGAAGAAGCCGAAGGCCAACAAGAAAAAGAAGGGCCAGGCGGAGTCCGGCCTGAACATTCAGTCGAACAAAGGGAAGCCCGCGGGGCTCTGATCGCGCCGGTCGCACGACCGGCGGACAGGTAGCTTGTCTCGGAAGGCGATCCGGAGGATCGGGCCTGACCGGCTTGGTTTTTGCCGGCACCAGCGGCTCGCCGGGTCAGGCGGCGGCCCTCGTCCGGGGGTGATAGAGCGAAAGCCCCACCAATAAATTGAGAATGCCGAAGGTGAGGAAGATCTCCGGCGTGCTGAAATGCCGCGCGATCAACAGCACCGCTAGGACGGAGCCCCCCACCATGAAGGCCGCGTTGATGATGTTGTTGGCGGCGATGACCCGCGCGCGATGGCTGGGCTCGCTGCGGAGCTGCATCAGGGCGTAAGGCGGTACGATGTAGAAGCCGCTGGCGATGGCGAGCATGAGAAGGTCGATCAGCACCCGCCAGCCGACGGGCCGGGCGAGGAACGCGGGAATACTCTGGAGCGGCTCGCTGCCGGCCGAGAGATCGCGGGTCGCGAGATAAAGATCGATGATGAAGGCCGTCATCACGATCGCCGCCACCGGCACATAGCGCATGCTGATCTGGCCCTTGAGCAGCCGGTTGCACAGCATGGAGCCGACGCCGATGCCGATGGAGAAGGCGGTCAGGAACAGGGTGACCACGTGGTCATCGCTGCCCAGCACATCCTTGGCGAAGGCGGGAAACTGCGCCAGGAAGGTGGCGCCGATGAGCCAGAACCAGGAAATCGCCAGGATGGGGAGCATGATCGGCCAACGCAATGCGGCATAGCGAATCAGCTCCCAGGTGTCGGCGACGATATTGGCGCCGACTTCGAGTCCAGGAGCGGCAGCCGGCGCGTGCGGAATGTAGAGACTGGCGATCAGCCCACCCACCGCTACCGCCAGCGCCAGCAGGCTGACGGTGAGGAGGCCGTGGGCGGTCAGGATCAGCACGCCGCCCGCGATGGTCCCCAGCAGGATGGCGAGGAAGGTCCCCGCCTCGATCATGGCATTGCCGGAGAGAAGTTCGCTGGTTTGCAGATGGACCGGCAGGATCCCGTATTTCAGCGGCCCGAAGAAAGTCGAGTGCGTCCCCATCAGGAACAGCACCGTCATCAGCAGCGTGATGCTGCCGGTGAAGAAGGCGACGGTCGCCACCCCCATGATCAGGATCTCGGCCGCCTTGATGATATGGATGATTCTCTGCTTCTCGAATTTGTCCGCGAGACGGCCCGCCATGGCGGAGAACATGAAATAAGGCAGGATGAAAACGCCGGTGGCGATGGTCACCAGCATCTGCTCATGGCCGGCGGCCTGTATGAGGTTGAAGGTAATGAGAATGATGAGCGCGTTCTTGAACAGGTTGTCGTTGAAGGCGCCCAGGAACTGGGTGACGAACAGCGGCAGGAATCGCCGGGTCTTCAGCAGTCCGAGATTGCCCTGATCCATCGCTGACCCTTCCGTCTCATCCGCCCTGCAGCGGCGAGCGCGTCCGGACCATGCCGGCCGTCGGCCGCAACGTAAACATGTTTTTAGCCGGCAGAGGCCGGCGCCAGCTTTGCCACCAGCTCGGCGATGGCCTTGTAGTCCGGCTTGCCGCTGCCGAGCAGCGGCAGGCGCTCGACGGGAAGGATGGTTCGGGGCAGGAAGAGCTCCGGCAGGCCCGTCGCCCGGGCCTCCGCCAGGAGAGCTTCGCGGCTCGCGGCGGCACGATCCGTCACCAGCACGAGCTGCTCGCCCTTGCGGGAATCCGGCAGGGCGATCACGGCGTGGTGGTCGTCGGGCCAGAGTCGGGCGGCGAGCGCCTCCACTACGGCGAGGGATACCATCTCGCCGGCGATCTTGGCGAAGCGCTTGGCGCGACCGAGAATGGCGACGAAGCCCTCACCGTCGACGGCGACGATGTCTCCGGTGTCGTAGACTCCGCCGGGCGGCGGCTCCAGTCGGCCGGGCGCCTCGGCCCGGAGATAACCGAGCATGAGGTTCGGCCCCTTGAGGAAGAGGCGCCCGCCCTCGGCGATGCCTTCGACCGGCGCCAGATGCCACTCGATGCCGGGGAGGAAGCGCCCTGCGCTGCCCGGTTTGAACTGCATCGGCGTGTTGACGGCGATCACCGGCGACATCTCCGTGGCGCCATAGCCTTCCAGGATGCGCAGGCCGAATCTCTCGGCCCAGACGCGGCGCGTCTCTTCGCGGACCCGCTCTGCGCCGGCGAAGACATGCCGCAGATTGTGGAAGTCATAGGCATTGGCGCCGCGGGCGTAGCCGCCGAGGAAGGTATCGGTGCCGAACAGGATGGTGGCATTGGTGTCATAGACCATCTGCGGGACCAGGCGATAGTGCAGCGGCGAGGGGTAGAGGAAGGTCTTCACCCCGGCCAGGAACGGCAGCAGAAGCCCGCCGGTGAGGCCGAAGGAATGGAAGATCGGCAGCGCATTGAACACCATGTCCTGCGGAGTGAAGTCGATCACCGCGCTCATCTGGTAGCGGTTGGCGAGAATATTGGCGTGGCTCAGAACCACCCCCTTGGGCGTACCTTCCGAGCCGGAAGTGAACAGCACCACCGCCGCATCGTCGGGGCCGATGCCGCGGGGCGCGAAGAGGCCGGGGCATCGGGCTTTGGCCCAGGCAGCGAGCCGTCGGAGCCGGCCGATTCCCGCAGCAACATCCTCCAGGTACAGGAGGGGGGCCTCCTCGCCGAGACGCTGGGCTGCCGCCTCGAGCTTGGCGGCCGTCAGGAAGGCCCGCGAGGTCACCACCGTTCTGATCTCCGCCGCGCGGGCGGTGGCGATCATGCCCGCCGGGCCCGAGGTGTAGTTGAGCAGCGCCGGCACCCGGCCCTGAGCAATAAGGGCGAAGAAGGTGACCGCCGCCCCAGCCGAATTGGGCAGAAGCAGGCCGACCCGCTCGCCGGGCGTCGAGACAGCGGCGAGCGCATGGCCGAGGGCAAAGCTTCTGGTCAGCAGTTGGTTGTAGCTGAGGGGTGTGCGGCCGATATCCTCGAGGATGTCCTGGCCGCCGCCCTGTATCTTGCGCGCTTCCAGCAGGGCCGCGAACAGGCTCCGGCGATGGTCTGAGGTGGCAAAGATCAGATTGGTCATCACGTCGTAGAGCTCGAGGCCGATGGCGCGCCGTCGCGCGCGGCCGCGAAGCGCCGGGTCCACGCCAAGCTTCTGCGGCGGCATCACGGTGAGGGTGATCTTGGGAAACCAGCGCACCCGCACTTTGGTCTTGATCCGCGAGAAGGGCGTGTATTGGGCGCCGTCGATCCGCAGGGGAAGAATCATGGCATCGGCCTTGTCGGCGACCATGACCGAGCCTTCGTAGATCTTCATCAGCGCGCCGGTGATGGTGATGCGACCCTCCGGGAAGATCACGCAGGGCTGGCCCGCCTCCACCACCTTGATCAGGGCGCGGGTCGCGAGCGGCCGCGTCGGATCGACGGTGAAGAAATCGACCAGGCCGAGGCCAAGCTTCACCCACCACCGTTTGGCCATGTAGGAATCGACGGTGAAGGTCAGCCGGCCGGGAAGGAAGCTTGCAATCAGCACGGCGTCGAGGAAGGAAACGTGATTGGCGACGATCAGCATTCGCTCGCCGGCGCGGGCATAGTTCTCGACGCCGCGCAGCTCGACCCTATAGAGCAGGCGAAGCAGCAGGACGAAGAGCTGCTTGATCACCGCCTCCGGCAAGAGCCGGCGAAGAATGCCCTGGCTCATGGCTCGCGGCGAATCCCTCCCGCCTAGTCGATCCTGATCCAACGTCGCTCTCGCGCCGATCGAATCGCACTGTCGATCACCTTCTGGATCTCCCAGGCCTCGCGGAAATCGGGCCCCTTGACGCCGCCGCCCGCGATCGCCTCCAGAAAGTCGGCGACCTCGATGGTCTTCAGATCGTTGAAGCCGAGCTGATGGCCGGGGGCGACGCAGAAGAGGCCGTAGGGGTGATGCTGCGGCCCGGTTTCGATACGCCGGTAGCCGGCTTGCCGCGGGTCCTCCCCCGTGCGGTAGTGGAGCAGCTCGTTGAACCGCTCCTGGGTGAAGACCAGCGAGCCCTTGCGGCCCGAGAGCTCGAATCCCAGCTGCATCTTGCGGCCGGTGGCGACCCAGTTCGCCTCGATGCTGCCGCCGCAACCCCGGGCAAAGCGCAGCGTAAGGCGGGCGATATCGTCCACCTCGACGGGCCGGCGCTCCTTTGCTGCCGGTGCGACGGGACGATCCCTCACCACCGTCTCGAGATCGGCAGTGAGTTCGGCGATGGGGCCCAGCAGGAAGCGCGCCATGCCGACGATATGGCTGCCCAGATCGGCGATCACGCCGGCGCCGCCCCGGGGGTCGACCCGCCAGTTCCAGGGCAGCTCCGGGTCCACCATATAGTCCTCGGCATGGATGCCGCGGAAGCCGATGATCTCGCCGAGCTCGCCTGCTTCCACCATCTCGCGCGCCAGGGCCATCAGCGGGTTCTTGAGATAATTGTAGCCGACCTGGGTGCGAACGCCCTTCGCCTCCGCCGCCGTCATCATCGCCCGCGCGTCCTCGGCAGTGGGGGCGATGGGTTTCTCGCAATGGACATGCTTGCCCGCGGCGATCGCGGCGAGCGCCATTTCGCGGTGGACGAGATTGGGGGTGGTGATGGAGACGATCTCGATGGCGGGGTCGGCGACGAGCTCCTGCCAGTTGGGCGTGGCCCGCTTGAATCCGAGCTGGCGGCGTGCCCGCTCCGC